>NZ_JASKYR010000606.1:0-5943 GCF_041028215.1 Streptomyces flavofungini | reverse complement strand
GGGCCCCTCGCACCCCTCCCTTCCCGCACCAGCCCGAGCCCCGGTACGTGTCGCCGCCGCTCCCCTACCACCGCCTCGCCCGGTCCACCGGCGCACACCGCTGGTGGCGGCCGGTGGCCGGGACCGCCGTGGTGCTCGGCGGTGCCGTCGCCGTCACGCTGGTCGTCCTGCTCGGCGCGGAGATCGCGGGCGCGGCGCTGGACAAGCCCGTGGACAAGGACGGGTTCCGGATCTGGGGCGGCATCGGGGAGACCGGGCAGGGCCTGCTCTCGCTGGCCCTGGTGCTGCCCGTGGTGCTCCTCGCCGCCTGCTGGACCCAGCGGCGCCCCGCGGGGTCGGTGTCGTCGGTGGCCGGACGGCTGCGCTGGGACTGGCTGACGCGCTGCCTGCTGCTCGCGGTGCCGCTGGTCGCCGCGTCGCTCGGGGTCATGCTGCTGCTCCCCGGGGCGTCGGGCGACGGCACGGACGACATGGTCTGGGCGGGGCTCCCGGACTTCCTGCTGGGCCTCGCGATGGTCTGTGTGCTCGTGCCGTTCCAGGGGGCCGCCGAGGAGTACGTCTTCCGGGGCTGGCTCACGCAGGCGGTCGGTGCCTGGTGCCGTTCGCCGTGGGTGGCGATCCTGCCGCAGGCCCCGCTGTTCGCGGCGGCCCACGGCTGGGGCACTCCGTGGGGCTTCGCGGACCTCATGGTGTTCGCGCTGGTCGCGGGCGTGCTGACGGTGCGTACGGGCGGTCTGGAGGCGGCGATCGGGCTGCACGTCATCAACAACCTGCTCGCCATGGGCCTCTCCGCCGCCGTCGCCGGAGCGCTCGCCTCCGACGAGACGGCCGCCGACATGGACGCGCTGTCGGTCTGCGTGGACGTCGTCATGATCGGCGGATACGCGGCGCTCGTGCTGTGGTGGGCCCGCCGCCGCGGCGTCGAGGCGACGGGCACGGGGGCCGCCGCTGTGGACGACACCCTGTGACGGACCGGGAGCGGTCGATGGTGGCCGCTGTTAATCGGTTGCCGCGCGGTCCGGCGGCCTGATGCACTGACGAGGCCCGCGAGGAGCGGGCACCTCACACCCGCACCCCCGGCAGGAGAAGAAATGCGGCGTTCGCGCATGTCCCATTCAGAAGGTTTTGCCCCCTCTTCTAAGGACATGACGGTACGTGCAAACGCATTCACCTGCTCAGAACCCGAACCCGAGGCACGACGCCGAGGCTGACCCCACGCCCGGCGCGCGCTGCCTGAACCTCGGCATCCTCGCCCACATCGACGCCGGAAAGACCAGCCTCACCGAGCGGCTCCTGCACCACGCGGGCGTCATCGACGAGGTCGGCCGCGTGGACGACGGCAGCACCCGCACCGACTCCCTCGCCCTGGAGCGGCAGCGCGGCATCACGATCAAGTCAGCGGTCGTCTCCTTCGTCATCGGCGCCCCCGCGGACGCGGGCGGCGACGTCACGGTCAACCTGATCGACACCCCCGGGCACCCCGACTTCATCGCCGAGGTGGAGCGCGTCCTGAGCGTGCTCGACGGTGCCGTTCTCGTGGTCTCCGCCGTGGAGGGCGTCCAGGCGCAGACCCGCGTCCTGCTGCGCACCCTGCGGCGCCTGGGCATCCCCACCCTGGTCTTCGTGAACAAGGCGGACCGGGGCGGCGCCCGCTACGAAGGCGTGCTCGACCACATCGCCCGGCGGCTCACCCCCGGCATCACCCCGATGGGCACGGTCGAGGGACTCGGCACCCGTGACGCGGCCTTCACCCCGTTCACCGCGCCCGGCCTGCCCCCCGGCCTCGCCGAACTGCTCGCCGGGCACGACGACGAGCTGCTCACCGCGTACGTGGAGGACCCGGCCTCCCTCACCCCCGGGCGGCTCCGCCGCGAACTGGCCCGGCAGACCCGGCGCGCCCTGGTGCACCCCGTCTACTTCGGCTCCGCCATCACCGGCGTCGGAGTCGCCGACCTCGCCGCCGGGATCGCGGAGTTCCTGCCCGGCGCGGCGGGCGACCCCGGAGCCCCGCTCTCCGGCAGCGTGTTCAAGGTCGAGCGCGGGGCGGCCGGGGAGAAGATCGCCTACGTACGCGTGTTCTCGGGCTCGGTCGGCACCCGGGACCGCCTCCCCCTCGCGGCGGGCGACGGTACGGACGCGAGGGAGGGCAGGGTCACCGCCGTCAGCGTCTTCGAGCGGGGCACGGACGAGCGCGCCGCCCGGGTCCCCGCGGGCCGCATCGGCAAGCTGTGGGGGCTCGGTGACGTACGGATCGGCGACGTGCTCGGCGTGCCGCGTGCGGGAGCGGGGGCCGGGGAGCGCTTCTTCGCGCCGCCGACCCTGGAGACGGTCGTCGCGCCGGTGCGGTCGGGCGACCGGGGCGCCCTGCACGTCGCCCTCACCCAGCTCGCCGAGCAGGACCCGCTGATCGGCCTGCGGCAGGACGGCGTACGGCGGGAGGTGTCCGTCTCGCTCTACGGCGAGGTGCAGAAGGAGGTCATCCAGGCGACCCTCGCGGCCGACTTCGGCCTGGACGTCACCTTCCGCTCGACGACGACGATCTGTGTGGAACGGGTCGTCGGCACGGGCGAGGCCTTCGAGATCATCGACAGGGAACCCAACCCCTTCCTCGCCACGGTCGGGCTGCGGGTCGGGCCCGCGCCGGCCGGCTCCGGTGTGGATTTCCGGCTCGGCGTCGAGCTCGGTTCGATGCCGTACGCGTTCTTCCGCGCGGTCGAGGAGACCGTCAGGGAGACCCTGGCCCAGGGGCTGCACGGCTGGCGCGTCCCCGACTGCGCGGTCACGATGACGCACGCCGGGTACTGGCCGCGGCAGAGCCACGCGCACGGCACGTTCGACAAGAGCATGTCGAGTACCGCGGGGGACTTCCGGCAGCTGACGCCGCTGGTCCTGATGGACGCGCTGCGCCGGGCGGGCACGGCGGTGCACGAGCCGATGCACCGCTTCACGCTCGACGTGCCCGCCGACACCCTCGGCGCGGTGCTCCCGGTCCTCTCGCGGCTGCGGGCCGTACCCCACACGCCGACGACCGGCGGGGACTCCTGCCGCCTTGAGGGCGACATCCCCGCGGGCCAGGTGCACGCCCTGGAGCAGCGGCTGCCCGGACTCACGCGCGGCGAGGGCGAGCTGGAGTCCGCCTTCGACCACTACGAGCCGGTGCGCGGCACCGCCCCGGCCCGCGCGCGGACGGACGACGACCCGCTGCACCGCAAGGAGTACCTGCTCCGGGTGGTGCGCAGGACGAACGGCGGCGGCCGGGAGGAGAGCGGCGGCCGTGACTGAGAGACACAGGCTCCGACCTCCGCCGCCCTCCGGGCACTACCCGGCGCCCTCAGCCGAGCAGCGCCCCCGCGTCCAGGTCCCGCAGCCGCTCCGGGTCGGCGAGGATGTTGATCTCGGTGATCCTGCCGTCCACGACCGTGAAGGCACCGACCGAGAACACCGTGCCGCCGGGCGCGGCGACCAGGCCGGGCAGGCCGTTGACCAGCACCACGGCCTGGACGTCGGCGAGCGAGGCGAACATCGCCGCCTGCCCGGCCACCGCCGTGGCGCCGCGCACCAGTTGCGACAGACCGGAGGAGAGGTCGCCGCTGTCCGCGCGGAGTACGACGTCGGGGTCGAGCAGGGCGAGCAGCGCGTCGAAGTCGCCCGCCCTGGTGGCCGCCATCCAGGCGTCGACGACCTCGCGCTGCTTGGCGACGTCGGTCTCCGGGGCCGGGGCGGAGTCCCGTACGCGGCGCCTGGCCCGGCTGGCGAGCTGCCGGGTCGCGGCGGCCGAGCGCTCGACGACGGGCGCGATGTCATCGAACGGCACGGCGAACATGTCGTGCAGCACGAACGCGAGGCGCTCGGCGGGCGCGAGGGTGTCGAGCACGACGAGGAGCGCGAGGCCCACGGAGTCGGCGAGCAGCGCCTCCTGCTCGGGATCGGCCGTGTCCAGGCGGCTCAGGACGGGGTCGGGCACATGGGTCTCCAGGGAGACGTCCAGGGAGTCCTCGCGGCGGGCCTGCCGGGAGCGCAGCAGGTCCAGGCAGACCCGGCCGACCACGGTGGTGAGCCAGCCGCCCAGGTTCCGCACCTCGGCCGCGTCGGAGCGGCTCAGCCTGAACCAGGCCTCCTGGACCGCGTCCTCGGACTCCGCGAGTGAGCCGAGCATGCGGTAGGCGACCGCGTTCAGCCGTGGTCGGTGCTCCTCGAAGGCGGCCGCCACAGCCGCCTCCCGCGCGCGCTTGTCATCCATCGGTCGGTCTCTCCCCTCGCGCTCCGGCACCGTGGCCGCGGAGCGCCGCTTCCAGATCGGACGGTTCGCGGTACAGCAGCCCCCGCATGCCGAGGGCGACCGCCGCGTCCACGTTCTCCTGGCGGTCGTCGACGAAGAGGCAGCAGTCGGCGGGGACGCCCGCGCGGCGGACCGCCGCCTCGTAGATGGCGCGGTCCGGCTTGACGACGCCGAGGTCGGCGCTGCTGAGCACGGCGTCGAAGAGGCCGTCGGGGCCGGTGAGGCCGAGCAGCGCGAGGTCGTCGGCGAGCCAGGGCGTCGCGTTGGTCACGAGCAGGACGGGCAGCCCGGCCGCGCGGACCCCGCGGAGCAGCCCGACCACCGCGTCGTCGGCATGGAACTTGGTCTCGGCCAGCGTGTGCCCCAGCTCCCGCCCGATCTCCCGGGGCACGCGGTCCGCGAGCCCACGGGCGATGGACTCGACCCACTGCTCCTTGGTGATCTCCCCGCGCATCAGCGGCTGGTCGGTCTCGGGCGCGAAGGCGACCTCGGCGGTGCTGCCGGGCGGCAGTCCCGCCGCCGCCTCCCGCTGTTCGAGGTCCGCCATGTCGTAGAAGCGGATCACACCGTCGAGGTCACTCAGTACGGCGTCGAACGCCCGGCCGGAGATCGTCATCCGACGTGTCTATCACTACGGGGCCGCCGGTCGGCGGGCCGCCCGCGCGGTGCGGTCGCTACCCGAGCTCCTTGCGGGCGGCGGCCCGTACCCGGTCCAGGTCCGCCCGCACGGCCTCGTACCGGTCCTCGTGGGCGCGGATGTCCGCCCGCTGCTTCTCGTCGCTCACGCTCCACCACACGCCCGCCGTGTTCAGCGCGTGGTTGCACTCGACGTCGGCGACGGCGGTGGCCAGCTCCTCCTTCGTCCGCGCGGTGTTGCCGTCCTTCCGGCCCGCGCGCCACCGCTTGTCGCGGAAGGCCGCCGCGGGGCTCGCGAACCGCCCGTGGCCCTTGTCCGCCACACAGCGCGACCAGTCGCGGAAGGCGCGGCGGACCCGGGGGTCCTTGGCCACGGCCTTGTTCAGTCGGCCGAGACGCCCGGAGACGAAACCGCGCAGCCGTGCCAGCTTCTCGGCGTCGCCCCACACCCGCCTGGTCCCCGCCGTGGCACAGCCGCCCTCGGGCACCTCGCGGCCACGGACCCTGTCGGCGTGCCCGTCCGGTACGCCGACGCCGCGCAGGAAGGTGTTCTCCCGGTCCGTGGGCACCCGCCCCTCGGGCTCGCGGTCGTCCCGCACCGTCTTGAGGTCGTCCTCGTCGAAGCCGTAGCCGAAGCGGCGGACCTGGTCGAGGTCGAGCATCCCGTACGGGGACACGGAGACGGCCACCAGGGTGGATTCGTACGTCAGGGCCATCTTCGGCCGGCCCGGACGGAGTGGGAAGTCGTCGAACCCGAAGGACCGCATGCACCGCTGGGTGGCGTGCGCCTGCGCCTCCTCGATCCGGGCGTGGTCACGGTCGCCGAACTCGTAGCGGTCGAGCGGCAGCGCCGGGAAGTCCTTCTCGCCGCGGACCCTCGGCACCCCCTGCTCGCGCGCGTACGCGGGCGCCTCGTCCCGCGCCGACGAGCCGAAGCCGCATCCCGCAAGCACCAGGCCCGTCAGCATGAGCCCGCCCAGCCGTCTCTTCACGTACCCCTCCCCAGGTGGCGCCGCGCCCTCGGCCAC
>NZ_JASKYR010000605.1:0-5029 GCF_041028215.1 Streptomyces flavofungini | reverse complement strand
ACCCCGAGCAGTAGTCACCCCCACGGGGCTCCGCCCCGRGSMCGGGCCCTCAAGGCGATAAACCGCAAAACCCCCGGAGGGACCCGTGCCGGAGGGGCACACCATTCATCGGCTTGCTCAGGACCATCTGGCGCGGTTCGCGGGGAAGGCCGTGGACGTGCGTAGCCCGCAGGGGAAGTTCTCCGGGAGCGCCGCGCTGCTCGACGGACGGGCGATGGAGACCGCCGAGGCCCACGGCAAGCATCTCTTCCTCGGGTTCGGCGGCGACTGGGTCCACATCCACCTGGGGCTCTTCGGCAAGTACGCCATCGGCGAGTGCCCCGCGCCGCCGCCCACGGACACCGTCCGGCTGCGGCTGCGCAACGACGCGTACTACTCCGATCTGCGGGGCCCGACCACCTGCGCCCTCGTCGCGGACGAGGAGAAGCGGGCGATACACGAGCGCCTCGGCCCCGATCCGCTGCGCGACGGGGACGACCCGGCGAAGGCCTACCGGCGGATCTCCCGCAGCCGCACCACCATCGCCGCGCTGCTCATGGACCAGAAGGTCATCGCGGGCGTCGGCAACGTCTACCGCGCGGAGGTCCTCTTCCGGCACGGCATCGATCCGTACACCCCGGGCAAGGACCTCACCGAGGAGCGCTGGAACGCGATCTGGGCGGACCTGGTGGAGCTGATGCGCGAGGGCGTGCGCCTCAACCGCATCGACACCGTCAGGCCCGAGCACACCCCGGAGGCGATGGGCCGCCCGCCGCGCGTGGACGACCACGGCGGCGAGGTGTACGTCTACCGCAGGGCGGACATGCCCTGCCACATCTGCGACGGCGAGATCCGCACCGCCGGTCTCGCCGCCCGCAACCTCTTCTGGTGCCCCACCTGCCAGCGGCCGGAGTCCTGAGCCCGGGCCCCGGCGAGCGGATCGCATAAGATCGTCCGCCACGACCGCATCGCCGGTTCAACGGGGGTTTCCATGTTCGGGTTCGACGTCGCCGGGGCGCCGAGCACCGCTGGCTGATCCTCGTCATCAACCTCGCCTTCGGCGCCTCGCTCATCGGCTGGCTGATCGCCCTCTACCTGGCGACCCGCAAGCCGAAGAACGCGGTCCAGCTGCCCGGGGCCGTCTGAAGCCCCCGGCTAGAACCCGTGGGGCAGCCAGGGCGCCACGTCCGAGCCGAAGGCCAGGGAGCTCTCGGTCAGGGCGCCCCCGCGCAGTTCCCGGACCCGGCCCGCGGCCGCCAGTGAGGTCAGGGTGGTGCCGCCCAGATAGGCGGCGCCCAGCTCACGTACCGAGAGGGCGAGGTCGGGGGCGTCGTCCGTGCGGTCGCACGAGGCGCCCTTGGGGTCGCCGGTGAGGCGCCAGCGCCCCGCGTTCCAGGGGCAGAAGGCGTCGTCGACCTCGATGACCACGTCCAGCGGCGTCCGGTACGTACGCGCCGCGAGGGCCGCCCCCACGTCGACGAGCCGTACGTGCAGCGAGTCGCGGACCGTCACGTCACACCGCCGGACGTCGGAGACGAGGTGGAACAGCGGGTCGTCCGCAGGGCGGTTCCCGGCGAGGACCGACGACGTCAGGTCGATGTCGAACAGGAACCGCCACAGCGCCGCGTACGCCGCCGGGTCGAGCGCCTCGATGTCACCGAGCCTGACCACGCCCTTGGGGCCCTTGAAGTCCCACTCGGGCTTGACCCGGTAGCGGGCGTACCCGACGAGTTCGCCCGCGCGCTCGGCGACCACGCACTGGAGGGGGGACGCGCCGTCCCGGTCGTCCTTGGGATCGAGCAGGCCGAGCCGCTCCCAGCCGGGCTGCCTGGCCAGCATCCCGGGCCGGCCGGGGACCGCGCGCGCGTAGAGCGCCTCGCACGCCTCGTGGACGTCGGCGGGCTGCGCGTACCGCAGGGCTACGTCATCCGTGCCGGGCGGTACGGACAGCCGCACCCGGGCCGTGTCGATGTCGGCCTTGAGCTGCTGGGTCGCGGCGCCGTACCCGAAGCGGCCGTAGATGGCCGGTTCGGAGGCGGTCAGCACCGCGACCGGTTCGCCGAGCGCGCGCACGTCGTCGAGCTGCTTGCGCATCATCGACGTCAGGATGCCGCGCCGCCGGTGCGTGGCGGCCACGCCGACCATCGTCACGCCCGCCGCGTCCACCAGGGCGCCGCCCGGCACGGAGAGCCGGAAGGAGAAGGCACCGGCCGACCCCACGCACGTCTCCCCGTCCCAGACGCCGATCGAACGCGCGCACTCGGTCAGCGAACGCCACAGCTCCCGCTCGTCGTCCGACTCGGGAACCCCTCCGAACGCCACGTCCAACTGGCGGTACCAGGCGTCCCATTCGTCCTTCGCGAGCCCCCGCAAGTCTGTCGTCATATGCCATGCCTACCAGGGGGCCACGAGCCCGTGCGACAGGATTTCCGGGGTCCGTTCCGGCCACCGCGCCGCGCGCCGCCGCATCCTCCGACGAGGGACAAGTGGGACCTCCCGTGCGAAGTGCCCGGCCCGCTGGATAGGGTCCACGAGCAATGGCGGTACGAGGAGAACGTCGCGAGCGGCGGGCGGAAGCCGAGACATTCACGGCCCGGTTGAAAAAGCGGATGCACCGGGTCCGCATAGTGCTGCGCAAATCCGGGGTCGACTACTTCCGCGGGGACGGCTCCGACTGGGTCGCCCTGGCCGGGCTGCTCCTCACCGTCCCGCTGATCACCTGCGGCACGCTCGTCAACAGCGTGTGGTGCTCGCCCGCCACCCTCGTCCTGCCGATCGTCGCGGGCGGCCTGCTGCTGCGCCCCGCCAGCCTCCTCGGCCTCTACGCGGCATCGGCCGTCGCCCTGATCGTGGAGTCCGTCCAGCTCGGCCCGTACACCGAGGGGTACTCGCGCGTCACCCCCGGCGTCGTCCTCGTGGTGGCCGCCTGCGGCTTCTTCGGGCTCGTCATCGCGCAGTTCCGCAGCCGCGTCGGTGTGCCGTGGCGCGGTGGCGGCACGATGCTGTTCGACCTGCGCGAGCGCATCCGCGTCCAGAGCAAGCTGCCGCGGCTGCCGCGTGGCTGGCACCGCGAGATGGCGCTGCGCCCGGCCGGGGGCCAGTCCTTCTCCGGCGACTTCGTCGTCGCGGCGCGTACGAACGGCGGGCGCACCCTGGAGGCCGTCCTCACCGACGTCTCCGGCAAGGGCATGGACGCCGGGTCGCGCGCACTGCTCCTGTCCGGCGCCTTCGGCGGGCTCCTCGGCTCGCTGCCGCCGCACGCCTTCCTGCCCGCGGCCAACGGCTATCTGCTCCGCCAGGACTGGGACGAGGGCTTCGCGACCTCCATCCACCTGGTGCTCGACCTGGAGACCGGCGACTACGAACTCTTCTCCGCGGGCCACCCGCCGGGCCTCCAGCTCAGCGCGGGCACCGGCCGCTGGGAGGAGAAGACGGGCCAGGGCCCGCTGCTCGGCGTCTACGACGGGGCACAGTTCGACCCGGTCAAGGGCATGCTGCGCCCCGGCGACGTCCTGATGCTCTTCACCGACGGCCTGGTGGAGACCTCCGACCGCGACATCGCCGAGGGCATCGACCGCCTGACCGGCGAAGCGGACCGCTATGTCGCGGGCGGCTTCCACGGCGCCGCCTGGCATCTCATCGAGGCGGTGGCCAAGGACGTCAACGACGACCGGGCCCTGCTCCTCATCTGCCGGGAGGCGTAGACCGGGAGCGCCCCCGACGCCGTCGTCGCCGTCGGGGGGCTGGGGGGGCGTACGTGACGCCGTTACGGGACGCTGTCCGCCGTGGCCCGGTCCCGGTCCCGGTCCCGTCGGCTCCCGGGGGCCGGGCCGTCCGCCGTGGCGAGGGTGCGGCCGCCGGGGAGGACGCGGGCCAGCCATTCCGAGCGGCCCGCGGCCAGGGGGCCCAGGACGGCGAGGAGGAGGACGTAGCCCGCGATGAAGGGGGAGAGCCGTTCGTCCAGGCCCGCGCCCGCCGCCATCGTGGCGAGGATCAGCGCGAACTCGCCGCGTGCGAGCAGGGTCGTGGAGATGTTCGCCGCCGGGCCCGCCCCGAAGCCGTACACCCGCGCCGCGCCGAGGCCCGCGAGGACGTTCATGAGGAGGGTCACCGCGACCGCCGCGAGGACCGGCCAGACCACCACCGGCAGGTCACCGGGGTCGATGGAGAGTCCGAACGCGAAGAAGAAGATCGCCCCGAACGCGTCCCGCAGCGGGTGCACCAGGGTGCGGATGCGGTCACCGGACGCCGTGCTGCCCAGCATCAGGCCGACCATGAAGGCCCCGATGGCGTCGGCCACGCCGAACCACTCGGAGACCCCCGCGACGAACACGGCGACGCCCAGGAAGGAGATGACGAGGAGTTCGTCGTCCTTGGTGTCGAAGAGGCGGCCCACGAGTCGGGTGCCGAAGCGCGCCGCGAGGGCGAGGAGCAGCAGGAAGCCGAAGGCCTTGCCGCCGTCCAGCACGGCCGCCGAGAGGCTGTCGGCGCCGGACAGGATGGGCTGGAGCGCCGCGAGGTAGAGGGCCAGGAAGATGTCCTCGACCACGATGATGCCGAGGATCGGCTTCGTCTCGGGGTTGCCGAGCCTGCCGGTGTCGACCAGGACCTTCGTGACGATCGCGGAGGAGGAGATGCCGAGCACCCCGGCGAGGACCAGCGCCTCGGAGGTGCCCCAGCCGAGCGCGAATCCGAAGCCCAGGCCCGCGCCGACGTTCAGCGCCAGATAGGTGCCTCCGGCGAGGGCCATCCTGCGGCCGCCCGTCCTGAGGTCGTCCATGTGGAACTCAAGGCCCAGATAGAACAGGAGCAGGACGAGGCCGAGCGCCGAGAGCATCTCCAGGTCGTGGGGGTCGGAGACCAGGACCACGCCGGGGGTGTGAGGGCCGAGCAGTATCCCGGCCAGGATGAAGAGGGGGATGGTGGGGAGTCCGATGCGGCCGCCCAGGCGGGCGAGCACGGCGGCGGCGAGAAAGGCGCCGCCCATGGCTATCAAGGTGTCTGCGTGTCCGATGGGCCCGTTCCTCCTGTGAGTCGGTGTCGCTTCCGG
>NZ_JASKYR010000604.1:0-5113 GCF_041028215.1 Streptomyces flavofungini | reverse complement strand
CAACTACGACCAGTAAAGCCCCCGGCACTGACAATCGGCGCGGACGGCTGCTCGCGGTCGTGCTGGCCGCGCAGTTCATGGCGCTGCTCGACGCGTTCATCGTGAACGTCGCCGCACCGACCATCCAGACCGAACTGCACGCGTCCGGCGCCGGGTTGCAGCTCGTGATCGCCGGTTACACCATCACGTACGCGGTCCTGCTGATCACCGGCGCGCGGCTCGGTGACCGGCTCGGGCACCGGCGGGTCTACCTCGTCGGCCTCAGCGTCTTCACCATCGCCTCGCTGGCCTGCGGACTCGCCGGAAGCACCGGGGAGTTGATCGCCTTCCGGCTGGTGCAGGGCGCCGGTTCGGCGGTCCTGATCCCGCAGGTGCTCAGCCTGATCCAGCGCGGCTTCGCGGGGGAGGCCCGGGTCAGGGCGCTCGGCGCCTACTCGGCCGTCCTCGCCACCGGTGCCGCCGCCGGTCAGGTGCTCGGCGGAGTCCTCGTCAGCGCCGACCTCCTCGGCACCGGCTGGCGGCCGGTGTTCCTCGTGAACGTGCCGGTCGGCGTGGTCCTGCTCGTCCTCGCGTTCCGTGTGCTGCCGCGCGACGAGGGCGCGGCGCTCGCGGCCGGACGGGCCCGCGGGTTCGACCCGCCGGGCCTGGTGCTGCTCGGCGCCGCGGTCTCGCTCTTCACGGTGCCGCTGGTCCTCGGTCAGCAGAAGGGCTGGCCGCTGTGGTCGTGGCTCTCGCTGGCCGCGGCGGCGGTCCTCTTCGCCCTGTTCTGCGCCTACGAGACCCGGCTCGCCCGGCGGGGCGGAGCGCCGCTCGTCGCGCCGCGGCTCCTGCGGGCGCCCGGCATGGGGCTCGCCGTCTTCCGGATCGCCGCCGTGATGGCCGTGAACTCGGGCTTCCTCTTCGTGCTCACCCTGCACATTCAGGACGGCCTCGGGTACAGCGCGCTGCGGGCCGGGCTCACCTTCGCGCCCGCCGCCGTCGTCTTCGGCGCGGTCGGACTGACGTGGCGGCGCTGGCCGCTGCCGTTGCAAAGGGCACTGATCCCCGGCGGCTTCGCGCTGGCCGCGGTGGCGATGACCGCCATGGGGCTGCTGCTGCGGGACGGCGGCGACGGCGGGCTCTGGCTCTACGCGGCCTTCGCGGGCGTGGGCGCCGGACTCTCCCTCGGCTTCGGCCCGACCCTGACCCGGGCGCTCGCCACGGTGCGCGCCGAGGACGCGGCGGACGCCAGCGGTCTGCTCGCGACGGTCACTCAGCTCGGCCAGTTGACCGGAGTCGCCTGTTTCGGAGCACTTTTCCTCCACCGCCTTGAGTCGTCCGAGTCGTTTGAGTCGTTCGGGGGGCCTGGGGCGTATTCATCCGCGGACGCGCTCCTGGTGTGCGCATACGCGCTCGCCTCGGTGGCCGCACTGGGCGCCGTGTCCGGACTGGTACGACTGCGTCGCTGACCGGGTCGCTCAGGCCGTGGCAGAATCGGACGGCCGGAAGGGGACGCAGCCCGACGGGAGGGAGAGCGCGATGCCCGCGAGCATCATCGGAGGGGTCGACCGCCTCTCCGACGAGGCGGCGATGCGAGAACGTGCCGGGCGCCGCACGCTCCTCAACTGCCCTTCCTGCGGCTCGGCCCACGTCGCCCAAGTCCTCGGTGACAACGGCGGAATCTCGTACGTGTGCACCGCCTGCGGCCACAGCTGGAGCTGATCGATGGGTGCACACAGGCGGAAATGCGACTGGTGTGACAGTGGCACGCCGATCGTCCGCGACATGGAACCGGTCAACAGCGAGTACCAGTACTGGTGCGAGGAATGCGCCCGGGCACTGATCATAAAAGGCGACCCCATCGAGACCTACCGTGAGCTCGAAGGGGAGCCGATCTACGGCCGGCTGCTCGACGAGCACTGCACCCTCAAGCGGTTCTACTCGTTCGCCACCGCCTGACGCCGATCAGCAGAAACCCCGAACCGGTCATTACGTAGAGGGCGGACAGCAGCATCTGGCCAAAGTTCTGGTCGAGTTCGAGCCGTCCCGCACCGTGCGGGACCCACCACAGGGCGTACGAGACGAAGACCAGCGCGGCGCTTCCGGTCACCGCCCAGCGCCCCCGGCCGCCCCGCCGCACCGCCTCCGAGCCCAGGAGCAGCACCATGGGCACGCACCACACCCAGTGGTGCGACCACGACACCGGGCTGACCAGCAGGGCCGTCGTCGCGCAGGATGCCGCCGCCCACGCCCGCTCGCCGCGCAGCGCCGCCGCCACCGCGACGGCCAGGCCGAGCGCGCCGCCCGCCGCTGCCGCCGCCGCCCACCAGGCACCGGGCTCGGCGGTGTGCAGCAGCCGGGCGAGCACGCCCCGCAGCGACTGGTTCGCCGTGTCCTCCGTCAGGCCGACCCGGCTCGCCTCGAAGACCATGCGGGTCCAGAACCGCCACGAGTCGCGCGGCAGTGCGGCGGCGGCGAGGAGCGTCGCCCCCGCGAACGAGACGGCCGCCACGCACGCGTGCCGCACCGGGGGCCGCCACGGGCCCCGCCGCAGGGCCTCGGCGGCCCCGGTCAGGAGCAGGAACACGGCGAAGAGCGCGGGCGTGAGCTTGATCGCAGCGGCGACCCCGATGCCCACGCCCGCCCAGCGGTAGCCGGGGCGCCGGGAGAGGTCCCACAGGACGAGCACGCCGAGCAGCAGATTGATCTGTCCGTAGCGCAGCGTCGTCCACACCGGCTCGCACCAGACGGCGAGCGCGGAGAGGCCCAGCACGGTCCGCACGCGCGCGTGGCGCCCGTCACCACCGATGAGCCGCAGCGAGAGACCCACGAAGGCGATCAGCAGCAGCAGGTTTCCCAGCGCCGCGAGCGCGCGTATGTCCGGCACGTCCAGGAGCGTCAGCGGAGTGAACAGGAGCGCGGCGAACGGCGGGTACGTCGTGGGCAGGTGCGCCTCGGTGGTGCGCAGCGCGTAGAGGTCGCCGCCCGCGCGTACGGTCTCGCCCTCCGCTCGGTAGACCATCAGGTCGATCATCGAGACGTCGGCGGCGCGCTGGGCGAGCCAGAAGGCCGTGAAGGAGAGCAGGCAGGCCCCGGCGGCCACGGGCACGCGGCGGTGGGTGGTGGCGAGCGCGATCACGGTCACGGGGGCTGACAGTACCGGCCGTATCGGGCTGTACCGGTGCAGACCGGAAACGATTTGGTGGAGCACGGGGATGACCGTGTAATGTTGGCGGAGCCGCCGGGGAAACCGGGCGGACAAGCAAGGGGCTATAGCTCAGTTGGTAGAGCGCCTGCATGGCATGCAGGAGGTCAGGAGTTCAATTCTCCTTAGCTCCACAGCAGATGAAAGCGGGCCACCCGGATCGGGTGGCCCGCTTCTTCTTTTGTCAGTGCCTTCCACTTCTGTCTCTTCTGTCAGCGCTTTCCGCCGACGGTCCTTCCTGTCACTGCCTTCCGCTGCCGAGTGCCCTGCGTCCCCGGCCGGGCGGCAGCGCGGCGGGCAGCCCGGGACGCTGCCTGGGCGCCGCCCTCGGGTCCTCCTCGATGCGCAGGGCGAGCGCGGGGCAGCGCCGCACCGCGCGCGCGGCCCGCGCTTCGGAGTAGCGCGGTACGGCGGCCTCCGCCACCGAGGGGAAGCCGTCGGGGCCGAGCTGGAGCAGCTCGGGGACGATGTCCGCGCACAGCCCGTGGCCCTGGCAGAGCGTCCAGTCCACCGCCAGCCTGCGGCCGCTCGGCGCGTCGCCCCGGGGAGCCTCCGCCTGGAGGGGCAGGACGCCCTCCACCGGACGGCCACAGCCGCCGCCGAGTACGTGCGCCGCCAGGTCGTCGGTGAACGCCGCGATCGTCGACTCCAGGAAGGCCGCCGTGCCGTCCGGATGCTTGCAGGCGCCGCGCCGCTTCACGGCCCTGGTCACCTCGCGCAGTGCTTCAAGGGCGGTCGGACCGCCTCCGGCGAGGACGTCCGCGAGGCCGCGGGCCGCCGCGGGAAGGCCGAGGTAGCAGGGCCCGCACTGGCCCGCGCTCTCGGCGGCCAGCCAGTGGGCGACCCGCAGCGACTCGCCCAGCGGGCAGGTGCCCTCGCCGATCGGCAGGATCGCCCCCGCCCCCAGCGCGCCCCCGCAGGCGTCCAGGGAGGCCCTGGAGACGATCGCCTCGTGCGCGGTGGCGCTGTCGAGCCACTTGCCGTGGTAGCCGCCGGTCAGCACGCCCTGGGGCAGCGCGGGGGCGCCGGCGAGCTGGAGCACGTACCGCAGCGGGACGCCGGTGGGCACTTCCACGACCATCGGCCGGGCCACCGCCCCGGAGAGGGTCAGCAGGAGCGTGCCGGGCTCGTCGCGCAGGCCGGTGCGGCAGTAGCGGTCGGCGCCGATCCGCGCGGCGATCGCGAGCTGGGCGAACGTCTCGGCGTTCGAGAGCAGCGTCGGAGCGCCGCCCACCCCGGAGTCGGAGGTGCGCACCTTGCGGCCCGGCGGCAGCGGCGGCCCGCCGTCGGCGGAGCGGACCAGCGCGGAGGACTCCCCGGTGACCATGCGTACGGGGTTGCGCTGCACGCGCGCGCGTAGCGCCGCGCCCCGGCGGTTGCCGAGGCCGCGCTCGGCGAGGGCGGTGCGCATCGAGGCCTCGGTGGAGTCCCGGGTCACGCCGATGACGAGCGTGCGGGCGCCGAGGGCCTCGGCGGCGAGCAGGGCGCCGTCCAGGATGAGGTGCGGGGCGCGGTTGATCAGAACGGTGTCCTTGCGGCACGCGGGCTCGTCCTCGCTGCCGTTGACGACGACCACGGGGCGTACGCCGCGACGTATCGCCGCCTCCGCGACGGAGCGCAGCTTGCGGGCGAAGGGGAAGCCCGCGCCGCCCCTGCCGCGCAGCTCGATCTGCTCGGCGAGCCCGGCGAGCGCCTCCCCGGCCATCGGTTCCAGGGGCCCGTGCACCTTGAGGTGCATCGGCAGATCGAGGCGTTCGACCAGGTCGAAGCCGGACGTGAGCAGCGGGAGGCCGACGACGCGGACCTCGGGGACGTCGGGCAGCGACGCGTTCACGGGTGGCCTCCGGTGGCGGCGGTCCAGGGCTCACCCGGGCCGGGGGCCTGGAAGGGCCCTGGCGGCGGCTCGGTGGCGGAGCCACTGTCATAGGC
>NZ_JASKYR010000603.1:0-4852 GCF_041028215.1 Streptomyces flavofungini | reverse complement strand
GACTGACCCGCCCCGCTCACCCGCCAACCCCCCGTTTTCCGCCCTGCGGCCCAGCAGTCACGGCCGCCGTTCCAAGGAGAAGCAATGAACACCACCCAGATCCGCCGCCTTCGCCGCACCGCCATCGCCGTCGCGTCCGTCGCACTGCTCCCGCTGTCGCTGACGGCGTGTTCCGACGACGGCAAGGACAGCTCGGCGTCCGGTTCGTCGAAGTCCACGCCCGCCAAGGACAAGGCCGCCGAGAGCCCCTCCGACGACATGGGCTCCATGACCGAACCGTTCGGCCCCGGTTGCGCCTCCGTCCCGAAGAACGGCAAGGGCAGTTTCGACGGCATGGCCAAGGACCCGGTGGCCACCGCCGCGTCGAACAACCCGGAGCTGTCCACGCTGGTGACGGCGGTCAAGAAGGCCGGTCTCGTGGACACCCTCAACAACGCGAAGGACATCACCGTCTTCGCGCCGACGAACGACGCGTTCGCGAAGATTCCCAAGGCCGACCTCGACAAGGTCCTCAACGACAAGGCGCAGCTCACCAAGATCCTCACCTACCACGTGGTGGGCGAGCGGCTCGCGCCCGAGGACCTGAAGGACGGCTCCTTCGAGACCCTGGAGAAGTCGAAGCTGACGACCTCGGGATCGGGTGAGTCGTACAAGGTCAACGACTCGGCCAACGTGGTCTGCGGCAACGTGGAGACCGCGAACGCCACTGTGCACATCATCGACACGGTGCTGATGCCCAAGAAGTGACGCACACGGGCGGAGGCAGAACCAAGTAGCAGGTAGCAGGTAGCAGGAAGCAGAGCAGGAACCAAGGGGCAGGGCCGACGTGCCGCGCGTCGGCCCTGCCCCTTCTCCGCCCGGTCAACCGCGTATGTGATCTTCATCGCTGCGCGGCCACACGCCCGGCCCACCCGAGGAGGCCTCAAGACACCGGCGCGGTACCGCTTTCCGGGCGGGCGGGGCGAGGGGGCCCGCCCGCCCCGCTCCGCCGTCCGCCCTGAACAGGCATGGCTTCACCGTAGGGAGCGCGTTACTGTCGCCCAGGTGTGTCACCGAGGGGACTTACTACGAGCGCGGGAGCGGGAGAGCCAGTGACGGACGATCAGCCGGTGCACGGGACCGAGGACGAGCCGCCCTCCCCGCTGGGGCCGGAGACGGAACGGCTGGCGGCCCAGGCCACGGAGCTCCAGCGGCAGGTGGCCCAGCTCGAGGTGCAGCTCCGTTCCCGGCCCAGGATCGCGATGGCCGAGGGTGTGCTGATAGAGCGGTACGGGCTGCCGGACGCCGGGGCGGCGTTCTCGCTGATGCGCGAGGCCTCGCAGCGGGCCAACATCAAACTGCACCAGGTCGCCCTCGCGGTCGCGCACACCTCGGGCCCGAGGCGCGACAACGGCACGTGGTTCGCGCCGCGGCCACCGGAGCCCGCCCCGCCTCTCGGCGCTCTCGGCTCCGGCAGACTCGACGCGCGGAACCAGGGCGAGGTCCTCGGCGCGGCCCTGAACCGCGTGCTCGACATCACCAGCACCGACATGGGCAATGTCCAGCTGGTCGAGGACACCACCCTGCGGATGGAGAAGCACGTCGGTCTGTCCCGGGAGTTCACCGACTTCTTCGCGTTCGTGGACGGGGGCACCTCGTGTTCGCGGGCCGCCCTCGCCAGTCAGCAGGTGACCGTCAGGGAAGTCGAGGCCTCCCCCGGTTTCGACGACCTCTCGCGGCGGGTGATCATGTCGGCGGGCAGCCGCGCCTGCCACAGCGTCCCGCTGGTCGACGAGACGGACACCGTGCACGGCGTCATCTCCTCGCACCACGCGCTCCCGCTGATCGGCTTCACCCACGCACAGCTCCGGGCGCTCCAGGACACCAGCCGTGCCGTGGGCAACTGGATCAGCTGGCACCGGCGCACGGTCCTGCCGGAGGCGCTGGAGGATCTGCACCGGCTCGCCCTCGCCCGGTCCAACTGACCCGCCCGGTCCCCGGCCCCGGTCCCGGCGGTTCCTCGCGGAATCTTCACGCAGGGGCGCTGTTCCCTTTGCGTTCGCGTGGGCACCCGCAAGGAGTCCTCAACGGAAAGGGGAGCGGCATGATCGCGGTCGCCGTCCTACTCCTGCCGGGGCTGGCGCTTCTGCTTCTCCTGATGGTGCAGCTGGAGGACCGGCTGCTCACCGCCAAGGCCCAGACCCGTCCCGCCCGGCACGCCCGCAGGCGTCATCTGCGTCTGATCCGCGGCGGAGGTGAGGTGACGCCGGCCCCGGAGGSGSASSGTGGGGTCCGGCTCCGGCCGCAGGAGAGAAGGGCCGCTTGAGCGGAACGGGCACGGGAGCACCGCCGCGGCCGGAGCCGGACCCCACCGTCCGCTCCCGGCCGCGGCGGTCCGCGTCCGGCCGCCGGTCACCGCGGTGCCGTAGTCGCCGGGACGACGTGAAATCCTGAGGTCATGACGATGAACGACTACGACAGGGTCCGCGCGGGGATCGAAGCCATGACGGCGTACATCTCCGGCGAACGTGCGATGGACGACTACGTCGCGGAGGTACGCGCGCAGGACGGCGATCTCGACCGGATCGCCGACAGCGCGACGGCCCTGTGTGCCGCGCTGCTGCTCCAGATCGCCGAAATGACCGGAAAGACCCAGCACGAAGTGCTTCAGGAGCTGGCCCACGGGTTGAACCGCAGCGAGGCGGAGCAGCAGGAGTAACCGGGCACCCCGCTCGCCGCCACGGTCACCACGCTCAAGGAGCAGTTCCATGGACAGTCCACCCTCGCCCGCGGACGCGGCCTGGGCCCTCAGGCGCACCGCCCTGCGCCGTACCCCCGTGTCGATGTGGAACGACGACGTCTCGGACTGGGCCGCGGCGCTGACGTACTACGCGATACTGGCGCTGCTCCCCGCGCTCCTGGTCACCGTCAGCCTGATCAGTCTGGTCAGTCCGGACACCACGGAGGCGCTGATCGCCGAGGTGACGGACTGGGCGCCCGCGCAGTCGGGGCGCTCCCTGCACGCGGCGCTCAGTGACATGGCGGACGCGCGGTCCGCGGCGCTCACCGTGGTCATCGCCGGTGCGGTCAGCGCGGTGTGGTCCGCGTCCAGTTACTCGGCCGTCTTCCGGCGGGCGCTGCACGCGATGCACGGGGTGGCGGACTGCCGGCCGGTGTGGCGCAAGGCGCACCGGGTCCTGATGACGGCGGTCACGCTCCTCGCGCTGCTCGTGGCCAGCGCGCTGCTGCTGGTGCTGAGCGGCCCGGTCGCCGAGGGGGTGGGCCGGCGCATCGGTGTGGGAAGCGCGGGGCAGACGGCGTGGGGCCTGCTGAAGTGGCCCGCCCTGCTCTGTCTGGTGGCGCTGCTCGTCCTGGTGCTGTTCCGCAACGCGCCGCCCTCGGCCCGTGGCTGGCGCCGCAGCCTGCCGGGCGGGCTGCTCGCGGCGCTGCTCTGGCTGGTCTCCTCGGCCCTGTTCACCTGGTACGCGTCCGGGTTCGGCACGTACGGCAAGCTGTACGGTTCGCTCGCGGGCGTCGTGGTCTTCCTGGTGTGGCTGTGGGTGTCGAACCTGGCGCTGCTCGCCGGGGCGCAGTACACCGTGGAGCTTGCCCGGGTGCGGGCCGCCGCCCCCGTGGTTGCCGTGGACGGCTGTGCGGGTCAGGCCGCTCCGTCGTAGGGGGTGACACGGCGGTAGGCGGCTCGTGCGTAGAGCAGCCGGCCCGTGGCCGTGCCGATGAGGGCCGCCGCGAGCAGACAGGCCATCCAGCCGGGGTCCCGGTGTCCGGCCCAGGAGATCTCGCCGGTGGGGTGGGCGGCGAAGACGTTGAGAAGGGCCCAGCAGAGCAGCGCGGTGCCCGGCGCGGCGGCGAATCTGCCGAGCATGCCGAGGACTCCGGCGAGCAGGGAGAGGGCGGCGAGCGCGAAGCCGGTGCGGTCCAGGGCGCCGAGCAGGTCGAGCACGCCGATCAGCACGAAGGAGCCCCAGGAAGCGGCCGTCCAGACGAAGGGGGTGGCCATCGGCTCGGGCACCGGCCTGGCGCCCCTGGCGACGTGCCGCCACTCCACCGCGTCCCTGGCGTGGTACCGCCACTGCGTCATCGTCGACTCCTCCCCACTGTCCGGCACCGGGCGCCACTTCGCGCCCGGGCCCGCACAGCCGCTCTCCCGGGCGACGCGACGGCCGCACCGGACCGGAGCCACGGTCCGCGTTCCGGTGAGCAGATTGTCGCACCACATCCGGCGGGCGCCGTCCGGAGAGCGGTGCCCGCCGTCCGGACGGTGCCGTGCCCGGGTGTCAGCCCTGGGTCAGGCGGCCGACTTCCCTCGGGTCGAGGCCGGTGAGCTGGGCGATGCGCGGTGCGGGGATGCCCGCGGTCAGGGCGCGGTGGACGAGCGACTCACGCTCCCGCGTGGTGTCCCTGAAGTCGAGGAGCTCGGACTCGATGTCCGTCACCGACCGCGGGGCGCAGGCCTGTTGTACGCGGATGGTCTCGTCGGGGCTGAGCGGCACGGGCAGCCGTTCCGCCTCCTCCGGAATGATCGCCTCGGTCTCCGCGGGGAGGATCCGCACGAGCTCCGAGGAGGCCGACACCCCGTGGGCGTGCAGCCATCCCTGGACGGCGGGGGTCTCACCGCACTCCAGATCGCCGACGGCGGCGAGGGGCGCTCCGATCAGCGGGTGGCGCTCGGGCAGCAGAAACAGGCAGGCGTCGTCGGCCATGGCGGCGGAACCGTTCTTTCATCGTAGGTCAGCGACCCCTGATGCTAGCGCCGCCCACCTCCCCCGGTATCCCCCTCTCATGCCTCTCGCCGTGGGCGCTGTTGCACCGATCGGCTGATGCGGCGCATCAGGCGGCCGGGGCCGGGTATCGG
>NZ_JASKYR010000602.1:0-5162 GCF_041028215.1 Streptomyces flavofungini | reverse complement strand
CATGGGCGCGGTACTGGTGACCTGGGGCGTCGTCCTGCTCTCGGCCCTCTCCACCCGCGAGACGGCCGACGACCGGGCAGCGCCCGCCCATGCCCGGTGAACCCGCCCCGGGCCSGCACCGACACCCCTCAACGAGGGCTGCGCGCCATGAAGACGTCCACCGGGTCCTCGGTCTCGACCAGGAACCCGTGCCGCTCGTAGAGCCGCCGCGCCGGACTGCCCCGCAGCACGTTCAGCCGTACGGGCACTCCGTCGCGGTCGCACCGGCCGAGCAGTTCGCGCAGCACGGCCGAGCCGACGCCGCCGCCCTGGAGGTCGGGAGCGAGATAGAAGTGCTCCAGCCAGCGGGTCTCCCCGCGAGGGGGGCCGTCGCAGGCGGCGGCACCGGCGGGGCGCAGTGCCACACATCCGGCGAACCCGTCGGCCACCTCGATGATCCAGGTATGGTCCGGCTCGAAACCGTCCCGCAGACGCTGCCGCACCCGGTGGGCGTCGTACCGCCCGAGCCGTTCGAGATCCGCGCGCAGCACGACGGCCCGCAGCTCGGCCACCGCCTCGACGTCCGCTTCCGACGCCGGTCGTATCTTCCAGTCCGCCATGATCGCAACGCTAGCGTTGCCCACGCACGCCGAGGAGCGCGGGCGCGGCGAACCCGTGCGCCGCTCAGGCGTCGATGAGGCGCAGGTTGTTGCCGCACGGCGTCGGGTGTGCGGCCAGGCGCTCGCGCAGGGCGAGTCCGGGGCTGGTGCGGATGAGCAGGCGGTAGGGCGGGGTGAGGCTGTTGGCCAGGGTGATGAGGATGTCCAGGACGCTGTTGGCGACGTAGTTGACGCGGGTCAGGTCCAGGGTGATGTCGTGGGTGGTGTGGCGCTGTTCGGTCAGGGCGACGGTCAGGACGCTCTTGTGCGAGCCGAGGACTTCGCCGAACAGGGATACGCCGTGGGCGGTGTCGGAGGGCACGATGAGCAGCTGGTCGTCGGCGAAGAATCCACGCATGAGGAGTCCCGGGGGCCGGGCACCGTCGAGACTGGCGAAGCGAGCCGCAGGGATGCGCTGGGGGAGCGGCCCATCTCGCGGTGCCGATGAAGCGGGCTCGGATCCCGCTGGTACAGCCGCTGGCGGAGGGGCCCCGCTCCGGGCCCGATAGATCGCCGGTATGCGCCTGCCGCGCTGACGACAGGCAGCCATGCCACGGACTATGCCAGTAGCGTACCCGCAACGCGGCCTAAGTAAAGGTGTGCGGAGCGCCCATATTGCCTTCGCGATGCAGGAAAGTCCGGCCTGCGGCGCCTGGATTGCAAGGGTGTGGCGGGCTGGCCTGGGCGGGGGCGGACCGTCCCCGACTGGCGTTCGGACCGGCCGGACGACGGCCGCGAGCATCTCGGTGCCACGCCGCGGTCAGCCCGTGAGTACGCCAGTGACCTCAGCGGCGACGGTGCGCGGTTGATCCTCGTGAGCGGATACCGCCGTCCCTCACGTATCACGGGAGCGGTGCCGCTCTTCCGGCGTGGGCGAGCGGCAGCGCCGACTGCACCAGGGGGCCTTCGGCCGACCCGTACCGCAGCACTCGCCTCAGCGGGCGGCCGACGGGTGACAGACCCGAGTGACGCGGTGAGGCGCGGAGCCGTGGCCCCGCGCCCCCCTTCAAGCACCGGGCCTCTTGAGGGGCACCTCGGCCGTGGCGTCGTGGGTGAAACCGCTGCCCTCCGCGGCGGTGAGCGGAACTCTGGGCGCGTGGCTGTTGAGGTAGGTGAGGCAGCGTCCCAGGTCGGCGAGCAGCAGGTCGGCCATGTCGTGGCTGAAGCCGTGCCGGATCACCGCGCGCATGATCGTCTCGTCGCCGCGATCGGCGGGCAGTGGGTAGGCGGCGGTCAGCCAGCCGCGGGCGCGCAGCCGGTCGGACAGGTCGTAGAGGCTGAAGGGCTGCTCGCCGGTCAGGCGCCAGGAGACGGCGGTGATGCCGCGCCGCGGGTCACCGTCGTGCAGGATCTCGAAGGGGCCCGCCTTGACCAGGCCCTCGGCCAGGTGCTGCGCGACGGAGTAGATGGCGCTCTGGAGGCGTGTGTACCCGGCCCGGCCCAGGTGGATGAAGGCGTGGTAGGAGGAGATGGCCTGCCCGCCGGGACGGGAGAAGTTGAGGTTGAACGTGGGCAGGTCGCCGCCGAGATAGTTCACGTTGAAGACCAGCTCATCGGGCAGGTCGGCGGGCTCCCGCCAGAGCGCCCACCCGGACCCCAGCGGTGCGTGGCCGGTCTTGTGCCCGGAGGCGTTGATGGACTTCACCCGCGGGAGGCGGAAGTCCCAGGGCAGGTCGGGAGCGGTGAACGGGGCCAGGAAGCCGCCGCTCGCCGCGTCCACATGAATCGGGATGTCCCAGCCGCGTTCGCGCCGCACCGCGTCCAGGGCGGCGCTGATCCCGGCGACGTCCTCGAACAGGCCGGTGAAGGTCTGCCCGAAGGTGGCGACGACCATGATGGTGTTCTCGTCGCAGTACCGCGCCACCTGCTCGGGCTCCAGCTTCAGCCGGTCGCCCGTCAGCGGCACCTCGCGGATCTCCACGTCGAAGTACCGGGCGAACTTCTCCCAGCACACCTGCACCGGGCCGCACACGAAGTTGGGCGTGCCGGTACCGCCCCCGGCCCGCCAGCGGAACTTGGCGGCGAGCCCGCCCAGCATCGCCGCCTCACTCGACCCGGTGGTCGAGGTGCCCGGCGCGGACGCCGCGTCGGGGGCGCGCCAGAGATCGGCGAGCATCCGCACACAGCGCTGCTCCAGCTCGGCGGTCTGGGGGTACTCGTCCTTGTCGACGATGTTCTTGTCGACGGTCTCGGCCATGAGCCTTCGCGCGTTGTCCGACATCCACGTGGTGCAGAACGTCGCCAGGTTCATCCGCGAGACCCCGTCGAGCAGCAGCTCGTCGTGGACCAGTTGATACGCCGCGTCCGCGGGCAGCCCCGTCTCCGGAAAGCCGCCCTTCGGCGCTCCCTTGCCCAGGGCCGGCAGAGCGAAGATGTCGTCGAATTCCTCGTGCACCGCAACGCCTCCAGACCAGAGTGTTACAGAGAGCCATTAAATCGCACTTTAGTGGCATTGCTGTGCGCACAGGCCCGGCCGTGCACGCACATCAACGCTGCCGCGCGCCACCGGCAAGGTCGGCGGCGCGCGGCAGCTGGCGCGGCAGGGGCACCGAGCGGCACCCCTGCCACGTCATACGACCCGTCAGTCGTTGACGCAGGTGTTGCCGAAGGCCGGGTTGAGCAGACCGATGACATTGACGGAGTTGCCGCACACGTTGACGGGAACGTGCACGGGGATCTGGAGAACGTTGCCCGAGATGACGCCGGGGGAGTTCTGGGCCGCGCCGGAAGCGCCGGCGTCAGCGGTGGCCAGGCCCGCTGCTCCGATGACGAGGGCGCCGGCGCCGAGCGCGATGCTCATCGTCTTCTTGGTGACGGACATGATGGGTTCTCCTTGAGTTCGGCAGTGCATACGGGCGCCCGACCGCCACGACACGGTGTCGCCTGCGGCTGGAGCAGCACACTCACGGGCGCCCGCCGTGATCAACGCCGCTCACGGGTTGGAGACACGCCCATTTCACACTCGCCGCGCGCAATCGCGATGAGCAGGCCACGAGCGGGGTGCCCGCAGCTGCTTCTTCGGCTCCGCCCAGGTGCTCCGCCCAGGCAGCTCCGCCCAGGCAGCTCCGCGACACATCGGCAGCCGACGACCGTGTCCAGTGGTCGCGTCAGGCCTCAGCCGTTCCCTCCCGGTGGAAGCCCTCATCCCTCTCGCCCGGCCCCACGCCTCGCACCCAGGGTGCTTCCAAGCACCCCACCGATTGGTGTCGGGGACGGTGAGCAGCAGCAGCGGCAGCGGCCGGACGGAGTGACCTAATCCACACTCGGGGCCGGTCCCGGAGGGCGTCCGGCGGTCGTGTTCCGTCAACTCCCGTGCCCAGTCGGTTCATGATGCCGCGTCGGCTGCGCGGAACGGCTCCGCTCCGGCGTCGTACGCCACCAGCGGGCCCAGTGCCCCCGCAGCGGCGGTATAAGGTCTGCACATGAAAATCACTTCCATTAAGTGGTTGGCGGGGGCCTTCGTCCTGCTTCCCGGGCTCGCCGCCTGCGGGGCGAGTGACTCCGGCTCCCCGAAGCACGCGACCGCAGCGCGTCCGGCAGGCGCGGTCGTCGACTCCTGCGGCACGAAGCTGAAGGTGTCCGAACCGCCCAAGCGGGCGATCGCACTGGAACAGAACGCCACCGAGATCATGCTCAGCCTGGGGCTGGCGGACCGAATGGTGGGCACCTCCTACCAGACCGACCCGGTACTCCCCGCGCTGGCCGCCGACTACAAGAGGGTCCCGGTCCTCTCGGACCGGTACGCCAACCACGAGGCGACCCTCGCCAAGGAGCCGGACTTCCTCTACTCCACGCTCTCCTCGGCCTACGCGGACGAAGCCGCGGGCCCCCGGTCGGGCTGGAAACACCTCGACGTCCCGGCCTACCTATCCGTCCACGACTGCGAGAACTCCAAGCTGACGCCCGACGAGGTGCGCTTCGACGCCGTCTTCGACGAGATCAAGGACATCGCCACCATCTTCGGCGTCCGGCCGCGCGGAGAGAAGGTCGTCGAGGGACTGCGCACCCGGCTCGACCGGGCCGTACACCACATACCCAAGGGCATCGACGCCGACCTGATGTGGTACTACTCCGGCACCACCACGCCCTACATCGCCGGACACGGCGGACTCCCCTCCACCGTCGGCGAACTCACCGGCCTCGACAACGCCTTCGACGACATCCACCAGAAGTGGCCGGAGGGCAACTGGGAGGAGATAGCCGAGCGCGATCCGGATGTCATCGTCCTGGCGGATCTGACCCGCGGCGGGGACGGGGACAGCGCGGCGGCCAAGAAGAAGTTCCTCCGGACCAACCCCGTCACCTCCCGGCTCCGCGCCGTGCGCGAGAACCGCTTCATCGTGGTGCCCGGCTCGGCCATGGACCCCTCCGTCCGCAGCGTCGGCCTGGTGGAGGAGCTCAGCAAGGGCCTGGCCAAGCTCTACGGCTGACCCCGCCCCCATCCGGTCGGCTCCCACCCGGCCCGTCCCGACCCGCTCCTCATCCTTCGGCACCCACCGCCGTCCGCCCTGCCCAGACCTGACC
>NZ_JASKYR010000601.1:0-5442 GCF_041028215.1 Streptomyces flavofungini | reverse complement strand
CGCTCCCTCCTCCGCCGACGCCGTCCGCGCCTGCTCACCCGCGCCGTGCTGGCCGCCGGACTCCTGCTGGGCGCGGCGGCGACCGGCCACGCGGCGATGGGCCACGCGGCGACCGGCCACGCGGGCACCGGCACCGGGCGTGCGGCAGGAGGGAGCGCGGACGCCGGTCCCGCGCTGCGGGAGGGCGCGGGCGCCTTCTGGGTCGAACCGGACAGTGCCGCCGCCCGGCAGGCCGCCGAGTGGCGGCGCCAGGGCAAGCTGGACGACGCCCGCGCGATCGAGCGCATCGCCGGGCGCCCGCAGGCCGTCTGGATGAACGAGGACGCCCCCGGCGCCGCCGTGCGGGCCCAGGTGGAGGCGGCGTCGAAGCAGGGCCGAACCGCCGTCCTGGTCGCCTATTTCATCCCGCACCGCGACTGCGGGGCGTACTCCGCGGGCGGCGCCAGGGACGCCGCGCGGTACCGCGATTACATCGAGGCGTTCGCGGCCGGGCTCGGCACGACCGGCGGGTACGTGATCGTGGAACCGGACGCCGTCGCGCACATGGTCGCGGGCTGCGAGGGCGCCGTCGCCACCGAGCGCTACGCCCTGCTCGCCCACGCCGTACGCACCCTGAAGCGGGTCCCGCACACCAAGGTGTACCTCGACGCGGGCAACGCGGGCTGGATTCCCGACGAGAACCGCCTGGTCGCCCCGCTGCGCGCCGCGGGGATCGCCGCGGCCGACGGCTTCGCGCTGAACGTCGCCAACCACTACACGGACGCCGCCAGCGCCGCGTACGGCCACCGCCTGGCCAAGGCACTCGGCGGCGGCAAGCACTTCGTCGTCGACAGCAGCCGCAACGGCAACGGCCCCTACGCGGGCGTGGACGCCTGGTGCAATCCGCCGGGCCGCGCGCTCGGCACCCCGCCCACCACGAAGACGGACGACGCCGCGCTCGACGCCTATCTGTGGATCAAGCGGCCCGGCGAGTCCGACGGCACGTGCCGCGGCGGGCCGAAGGCCGGGCAGTGGTGGCCCGAGTACGCGCTGGGCCTGGCACAGCGGGCCAAGACCCAGCCGGAGGAGCCCAAGGCCTAAGCACCGGACGGCGTCTCCGCCGCGGGGCGCCATACGAAGCGTATGTCCGGCTCGCGCTCCTCGTTCTCCGAGCCGTCCGTCCGCTCCGCCTCGGTGAAGCCATGGCGGGCGTAGAAACGGTGGGCCGGGGCGTTGACCTGGAACGTCCAGAGCGAGAGCCCCTCGGGGCTGCGGTCCTTGGCCAGCGCCACGAACCGGTCGCCGATGCCGCGCCCGCGCCACTCGGGGGCGAGATAGAGCTGGCTCAGCTCATCGCCTTCGAGCACCATCATCCCGACGGCCTCGCCCGCCGCCTCCGCGATCCAGGTCCCGCCGCGGGCCACCACGACATGCGTGAAGAAGTCCCGTACCTCGTCGTCGGTGTGGGCCCGCCGCACGCTCGGCAGCGCCGCGTCGTAGGAACGCAGGTAGACGTCGGCGACGGCGGCACCGTCGGAACCGGTGGCCGGGCGCAGTCCGACCGGCGGGGTCACGCGCTCTCTCCCGCACGGTCGGGCACGACGGCGGTGGCGGTGATCTCGACGAGCTGGCCCGGATAGCCGAGGCAGCTGGTGCCGAGCAGCGTCGAGGTGTGCGGGCCCGCGTGCAGGGCGGAGTCGCTCACCACGTCCCAGGCCTCGCTGAGCGCCGCGGGCTCGTCGCTCACCACGTACACCGTGCTGGCCACCACCTGTGAGAGGTCGCTGCCCACCGCGCGCAGGGCCTCGTCGAGATTGGCGATGACCTGCTCCGTCTGCCGGGCGACGTCCCCTTCGCCGATGAGCTCTCCCGTCGGGCCGAGCGGGACGGAGCCCGCCATGAAGGCCAGGCGGGTGCCCGCCTCGACCACGGCGGCGTGGGCGTAGCCGGGAGGCGGGAAGAGCGTGGGCACGACGGTGCGTTGCGGAAGGGCCATGGGCGGATCATGCGGGGCCCCGGGGGGCCACCGCATCCGATTTTCGCCGCGGCGGCCGCCTCAGCGGACGGCCGCCGGTGAACTCCCGCCCGCGATACGCAGCTCAGGTCTGCCCGAGCCGTCGGCGGGCGCCGCCCAGATGTCCTGCTTGCGTCCGTCGCGGCCGGGCAGCGCGTACGCGAAGGTGCCGTCGTCCAGCCAGGCCGCCTGGTCGTCGACACCGCGCCGTTCGGCCACGGGGTGCTCGCGCATCGTGCGGAGGTCCAGGACGTACAGCCGCCAGGGGTCCTTGGTGCCCTGGCGCACCCGCTTCTTGAAGGCGATGCGCGTGTTGTCGGGGGAGAGGGAGGGGCATTCGACGTTGGTGCGCAGGGCGGTCGCCGCCCACTTCCTCATGTCGCCGCGCACCAGGTAGGTCCTGCCCTTGGTCGAGACGGTCGCGTAGAAGCGGTTGTCGTCCTCGGCGAACGTCACACCCCAGTAGTTGACGTCGGGGGAGTGGTAGCGGCGTCCGTCGAGGGTGAGGGGGATCTCCTCCATGTTCTTGATCAGGTAGCCGGTACGGGTGTCGAGGATCGAGGTACGGGTGGAGAAGGACGTGCCCGCGTAGGAGTCACCGGTGGCGAACATCGTCCAGGACAGCATCCGGCCCGAGGCGGAGACCCGGGCCCGGTTGGGGATGCCGGTGAGCGCGATCCGGCGCTTCTCTCGGAGCCGGTCGTCGAGCACGACGGCGTACGACCTGGGAGGGATGCCGGGGCGGCGCTGGAGGCAGAGTGCGGTGCGCGCCGCGGCGTAGAAGCGCTCGCAGGAGGGGCCGCCGGTGGTCCGCGCCGCCTTGCCGGAGGCGGTCACGGGCTTTCCGGAGGCAGGCACGCGCGCGACGTGCCCCGCCCCCGCCCCGGTGCTGCGGAAGTACAGGTGCCCCCGGKCGAGGCCGAACTCCGATGCGGTGTCCGCCGACGCGGCGCGGTGGGCGGCGTGCAGGGTGTACGCGACGGCGACGCCCGCGAGGACGCAGGCGGCGAGGGCGACCGCGACGACGCGCGAGCGCAGGAAGCGAGCGAGGGTGGGTCCGGTCATGAGGGGGAGGGCCTCTCGGTACGGGCGAGCAGGGCCGCCGCTCCGGCCAGCGCACCGGCCAGTGCGAGGACCGCGCAGGTCAGGGCGGTGCCGACGCCCCACAGGGTCCAAGCGGCGCCGAACCCCGCGGCGGCCACGAGCCGGGCGAGGGCCTGGCCCGTCTGGAGCACGGCCATGCCTCCGGCGCGGCGTTCGCGCGGCACGACGGGCGAGGCCAGGGCCATCAGGACGCCGTCGGTGGTGGCGTAGAAGACACCGAGCAGGAGCAGGACACCGACGAGGAGCGGTCTGCCGTCGGTGGGCGCGAGGAGGAGCACGTAGGCGCCGAGCAGCGCCGCGTGTCCGGCGAGGAAGGGCACCCGGCGGCCGATGCGGTCGCCGAGCCGCCCCGCGGGCACCGCGAGCAGCAGGTAGACCGCCGCGGCCCCCAGGGGGAGCAGCGGGAACCACGCCACGGCGAAGTCGAGCCGCCGCTGGAGGAGCAGGTAGAGGAACGCGTCGCCGATGGTCGCCGCGCCGAGCAGCGAGGCGGCGCCGAGCACGCGCCGGAAGGCGGGGACCCGGAGCAGGTCGAGGGCTCTGCTTCCGGGCGGCGTTTGCGCTGTCCGCGGCGTTTTCGACGTCTTCGTAGAGGCCGCTTTGGCCGTAGCGGCCGCTCTGGCCTTGGAGGCCGCTTCTGGCGTGGACGTCACTCGCGCGCGTGCCGGGCTGTTCGACGGCACGAACGCCACCAGCAGCAGCACGCCGAGCAGCCCGAAGCAGAAGCTCACCACGAAGACGGCGTCGTAGGCGTCCGCGGTCGCCCACAGCAGCGCGAACGCGGCGAGCGGCCCGAGCAGCGCGCCCGTCGTGTCCATCGCCCGGTGCACGCCGAAGGCGCGGCCCAGCGTCTCGGGCGGGCCGCTCAGCGAGATGAGCGCGTCCCGCGGCGCGGTGCGCACCCCCTTGCCGATCCGGTCCGCGGCGAGCGCCGCCCCGATGCCCGCGGTGGCGCCGCCCGCGAGCAGCAGGCCGAGGCGGGACAGCGCGGAGAGGGCGTAACCGCTCCCCGCGACGAGCTTGTGGCGTCCGCCGCGGTCGGCGGCGTACCCGCCGGCCAGGCGCACCAGCGCGGTGACGCCGTTGTAGAGCCCGTCGAGAAAGCCGAACTGGAGCGGTGAGAGCCCCAGTTGCAGGACGAAGTAGAGCGGGAGCACGGCCGTGACCATCTCGGACGAGATGTCGGTGACCAGGCTGACCGCGCCGAGCGCGAGCACGGGTCCCGCGACGCGGCCGCGCACGGCCCCGGACTTCTCCGAGGCCTTGGCGACCGCGTCGGTGGTTGCCAGATACATGGCGCGCGGCTCAGTGGCAGGAGTAGGACGGGCTGGAGTCCTTCGTCGAGCCGTCCGTGGCGACGAGGTTCCAGGAGAACCCGGTGTCGGTGAAGTTCAGCTTGACCACGCCGAAGGTCTTGGTGAGCCGCTTCTGGCTGTTGGGCTGTACTTCCTCGATCTTGTACGGGTTGGCGCCGCCCATGCCGCCGAGCACCTCGACGATGCCGTTCGCGTCGGCCTTGCCGTCCGGGTCCTGCGGCGCGAACCGCTCGTAGTGGTGGTCGTGCCCGTTGAGCACCAGCTCGGCCTTGTTGGCGTGCAGCAGCTTCCAGACGGGGCGGCTGACGGGGTCGTTGCCGTGCTCGCCGGAGGAGAACAGCGGGTGGTGCCAGTACGCGGCCACGCACTTCTTGCCGTTGGCGGCGAGGTCGGCCTTGAGCCAGTCGATCTGCTCGTCGTCGTCGAAGCTGTTGGAGTCCAGGGCGATGAAGTGCCAGTTGCCCTGGTCGAAGCTGTAGTAGCTCTCGCCGTCGGGGTAGGCGACCGAGCCGAAGTAGGACTTGTATCCCGCGAGGGCTCCGGCCGGGTCGTAGGTCTCGTGGTTGCCCGCGACGGGCCGTGTCTTGCTCTTGAAGGCGCCCCAGGACTTGTCGTAGTAGTTCTTGAAGTCCTTCAGGCGGGCGTCGTCGTACTGGTTGTCGCCCATGGTCATCACGAAGGACGGGTTGATCTGCTGCACCAGCGCGGCCGTCTTGGGGTGCTTGCAGCCGCTGCTGCTCGCGGTGCACTGCTCGGCGATGTCCCCGGCGGCGACCGCCGTGAACCCCGCCGACGCGGCGGGGGTGGGAGAGGCGTCGGCCTTCCCTGCGGGGGACCAGAGCAGGACCCCGCCGATGAGCGCGAGGGACGCGCCCGCGGCTACGAGGATGGCGCGCTTGACGCGGGGGTTGGGTGACATGGCCGTCTCCTCGGTTGGCTTGGGGGTGCCGGACCGTTCGGGGGAATCCTGGCGAGGCGACATGTTCGCGTCAATGAATGCGACGGGAATTGTTAGGAAACTTTCCTGAC
>NZ_JASKYR010000600.1:0-5121 GCF_041028215.1 Streptomyces flavofungini | reverse complement strand
CCCGCCCACAGCGGCACCCGCACCCGCGGCCACGCCGAACGGCCTGACGGTACGTGCCCCCGGCCGCACCATGGCCGAGGCGGACCGTGACCGCAGGCAGCGCAAGGCCGCGGCCGACGCCCAGCCTGCCGCGGCCGACGCCCCGCCCGGCCTCCCGTACGGCGCCCGGGTTTCGGCGCCCTCACCCCCGTACAGCACCGTGAGATTGGAGGCACGGGCCGGTGACGGGCATGGCCCCCGCACACCTCAGCCCCACCCCACCATGCAGACCACTGACACCAGCCTGACCTGGCTCCTTCAGAACCTTCTCCAGCACACCCCCGGTACGCGGCACGCCCTGGTCCTCTCCCGCGACGGCCTGAAACTGTGCTGGAGCGAGCACCTCCCGCTCGACCAGGCCGATCAGCTCGCGGCCATCTGCTCCGGTATCCAGGCCCTGGCCCACGGCGCGTCCGCCGAGTTCGGCGACGGGAGCGGCGGCGTCCGGCACTCCATGACCGAATTCCACGGCGGGCTGCTGTTCATCGTCGAGGCCGGGCAGGGCGCGCACCTGGCGGTGGTGGCCGAGGAGAAGGCCGACCCGGGCGTGGTGGGCCACGCGATGACGGAGCTCGTGGAGCAACTCGGGGAACACCTGCGCGCCGAGCCGCGTGCGCAGACCGAAGACAGCGGGTCCTCGTGACGCCGCGCAGGCCCGTCGACGTAGGCGATCCGGACCGGCTCTATACCGTCACCGGCGGCCGCAGCCGGGCCGAGGACGACTCCTTCGACCTGGTCACGCTGGTGGTGAGCGAGTGCGACCCCACCCCGGGGATGCAGTCGGAGCACGCGCGGATCCTCCGACTGTGCCGCCACCCCACGGCCGTCGTGGAGATCGCCGCGGAGCTGGGACTGCCGGTCACCGTGGTGCGCATCCTGCTCGGCGACCTGCTCACGACGGGAAAGATCACCGCCCGTCACCCCCGCGCGGCCGACTCGGTCGCCTCCATGCCCGAAACCGCCCTTCTCAAGGAGGTGCTCCATGGGCTCCGCAACCTCTGAGCTGCCCGCCCGCACTCCGTTGTCCGACTCCGCAGAGACCGGCCTGAAGATCGTCGTCGTGGGCGGGTTCGGCGTCGGCAAGACCACCCTGGTCCGGTCCGTCAGCGAGATCCGCCCGCTGAACACCGAAGAGGTGATGACCCAGGCCGGTGTCGGAGTCGACGACCTCCTGGAGAGCACCGGGAAGAACACCACGACCGTGGCGTTCGACTTCGGCCGGATCAGCCTCAACGAACGCCTGGTGCTCTACCTGTTCGGGGCGCCGGGCCAGGAGCGCTTCTGGTTCCTGTGGGACCGCCTCTTCTCCGGCACCCTCGGCGCGGTCGTCCTGGTCGACACCCGGCGCATGGACGACTCCTGGTACGCGATCGACCGGCTCGAACACCACAGGACACCGTTCGTCGTGGCGGTCAACAGGTTCGACGACGACACCGTCCGCCACTCCCTGGAGGAGATCCGGCAGGCCCTCGCCCTGCCCGACCACGTACCCCTGATCGACTGCGACGCGCGGGTGCGATGGTCGGGCAAGGACGTCCTGATCACCCTCGTGGACCACCTCCACACGCTGGCCATGGCCCAGGAGAAGACACCGTGACCGAGCCGACCACAAGCCCCTTCGAGCCGACCACCCCCTCCGCCGGACCGGGCGGCGACACGGCCCCGGGGTGCCCCGCTCACCCGGGCGCCGTACGCCTCGGTGGCCTGGAGTACCAGCAGACACCCGCGGAGCTGTACCGCAGCCTGCGCCGTGAGCACGGCGCGGTGGCACCGGTACTGCTCGACGGGGACGTGCCCGCCTGGCTGGTCCTCGGCTACCCCGAGGTCAGCTATGTGACCGCCCACGACGACCTCTTCGCCCGCGACTCGCGCCGGTGGAACCAGTGGGAGCACATCCCCCCGGACTGGCCACTCATGCCGTTCGTGGGCCATCAGCCGTCGGTCCTGTTCACCGAGGGCGAGGAACACCGGCGGCGAGCCGGTGTGATCACACAGGCGCTGGAAGGGGTCGACCAGTTCGAACTCGGCCGGGACAGCGCCCGCATCGCCGACCGGCTGATCGGCGCGTTCGCGGGCAGTGGCCAGGCGGAGCTGATGGGCGCCTACGCACACGCCCTGCCCATGCGGGCAGCGGTGCAGATGTGCGGCATGCCCGAGACGGGCACCGACACGCACCAGCTCGTGGAGGACCTGCGGATCTCGCTCGACGCGCGTGAGGGCGACGACCCCGTGGCGGCGTACACACGCGTCGGCGAGCGCATCCAGCTCCTGGTCAAGGAGAAGCGGGAGCATCCCGGCGCGGACGTCACCTCGCGGATGCTGCTGCATCCGGCGGGCCTCACCGACGAGGAGATCGTCCAGGACCTGATCTCCGTCATCGCCGCGGCCCAGCAGCCCACGGCCAACTGGATCTGCAACACGCTGCGGCTGATGCTGACCGACGACCGGTTCGCCCTGAACGTCTCCGGCGGGCGGCTGAGCGTGGGCGAGGCGCTCAACGAGGTGCTGTGGCTCGACACCCCGACCCAGAACTTCATCGGCCGCTGGGCGGTGCGCGACACCCAGCTCGGCGGGCGGCAGATCCGGGCGGGCGACTGCCTCGTGCTCGGCCTCGCCGCGGCCAACACCGATCCGCAGATCTGGCCCGAGTCGCACGTCGGCCCCGAGAACTCCGCGCACCTCTCCTTCAGCCACGGCGAGCACCGCTGCCCCTACCCGGCGCCGCTGCTGGCCGACGTCATCGCCCGTACCGCGGTCGAGACGCTCCTTGAGCGGCTGCCCGACCTCGTCCTCGCGGTGGAGCCCGAGGAGCTGACCTGGCGTCCGTCCATCTGGATGCGCGGCCTGACATCGCTGCCAGTGCGGTTCACACCGGTGACGCAGTGAGTACGGGGGGTGGGCCGGGGCGCGGGCCGGTGCGGTCGGCCCGCACCCCGGCCGCGGTCAGGCGGCCACGGGAGTGAACCGCACCGGAAGCGACTGCGGCCCGCGCGTGAACACACCCTGCTCCACCGGGTCGAAACCCTCGGCGAGGCGTACGTCGGGCATGGCGTCCAGAAGCTGCCCCACACCGATCTCCACCTCCGCCTTGGCCAGCAGCGCCCCCACGCAGAAGTGGCGGCCGAGCGCGAAGGCGAGATGGTCGGCGGCGGCGGAGAACGCGGTCGTGGTGGTCAGGTCGTCCCGGAAGATGTCGAAGCGGTCCGGGTCGCCGTAGCGCCGCTCGTCGCGGTTGGCGGAACCGATCAGGCAGGTGACGGTGGCACCGGCGGGGATCGTGCCACCGCTGAGCCGCACGTCCGTCGCCGACTGCCGCATGATCATCTGAACGGGCGGGGTGTACCGCAGGGTCTCGGCGAACGCACGGGCGATCAGTGTCCGGTCCCGCCGGACGGCTTCGAGCTGGTCCGGGTGGAGCAGGAGGTTGGCGAAGACGCTCGCGATCGCCTTGTCGGTGGTCTCACCGCCCGCGGCGAGCAGCAGGCTGCAGAAGGCCTTGATGTCCTCGTCGCTCATGCGCACGCCGTCCACCTCGGCGGCGCACAGCGTAGACAGCAGGTCATCGCCGAGGTGCTCGCGACGCTTCTGGATGACGGGAATCATGTACTCGGCGAACTCCACGCGGGTGCGCTCACCGGCCGCCGCGACCTCCGGATCACCCGTCAGGTTGCCGAGGAAGGCGATGACGGTGGTGTACCAGCCGTGGAAGCGGGCGTGGTCGGCCTTGTCGAGGCCGAGCATGTCGGCTATCACGTTCACCGGGAAGTGGGTGGCGAAGCCCTCCACCAGGTCCACGGCGCCGGTGTGCCGGAACGTGTCGATCAGCTCGCGGGAGTTGCTCTCGATGACGGGCAGGAACTTCTCCCGCAGGTCGCCGCCGCGGAACGCGGGCGCGACGAGCGCGCGCCGCACGGCGTGCTCCCGCCCGCTGAGCTGGAGGATCGTCTTGCCGTGCACCGGCTCGATCTGCCAGTCGTAGTTGTCGGTGGTGAACTGTGAGCTCTTGTCCTTGAACACGCGCTCGACATCCTCGTACCGCGATATGACCCAACTCCGGGTCGCCTCGTGCCAGAAGAGCGGGGCCTCCTCCCGCATCGCCCGATAGGCCGGGTAGGGGTCGTTGGCGAACTCGGGCGAGAGGATGTCGGGAACCTGCTGTGCGGCGGACATGGAACTCCTCGATCGGTGCGGACGACGCGCCACAGGCTATTGAGTACGGTCGCTTCCAGCCAGACTGCGTGCGGCCACCCGCTCCTCGGTGCAGGCAGGTTGGCCGAAAGTGGAACCTTCCATTCAGTCCGCCCCGGCGAACGACGGCCTACTTCGGTGTGAAGCGGCGAACCGTGTCGCTTCCCGGGTCCGACAGCCAGAAGGTGCCGTCCTTGACGGGCACGATGTCGGACAGATCCCTCGCTCCCCGCACGGGCCAGAGGGTCATCCGCCCCCGAGTGGTGATACGTCCGACGCGGTTGTCCGCCGTGAACCAGAGGGCTTTGTCGTGGCCGAGGACGATGTCCCGCGGGTCCCGGGAGCCGCGTACCGGGAAGCGCGAAACTTCGCCGTCGGTGCCGACGCGTCCGACGGCGCGGCGATCGGTGAACCACAGCGCCTTGTCGGGACCGGCCACGAGGCCGCCCGGGGCTGCGGTCCTGGGCAGCGGCCACCGCTTGTGGTCCCCGTCGGCGGTGAGCCGGCCGATGCCTTCCCGCCGGGCGGCACCGCCCTCGTTCCGCTGGGTGAACCACACGGCGCCATCGGGCCCCAGGGCCATACCATCCGCCCCTACGGAGAACGGGGTCCTGAACCGCTTGACGGGCACCAGACCCCGCTTCGTGTCGGCGCGGCTGATGACCGTTGAGCCCCGGTCGGCGTGCTCGAACCAGATCGCGTCGTCCGGGCCGAGGGCCAGGGCGTCGGGGAAGCCGGGGCCGCCCTTCCCGGCATCGGGGCCGTTGCCGGGAGCAGCCGCACTGTCGCTCCACCAGGTGAACGTGCCGGACGGGTCGAGGCGCCCGATCTGGTCACCCGCGGTGTACCAGACCCCGCCGTCCACGGACTCCTGGAGGTCGCCCGGGGTGGGAG
>NZ_JASKYR010000060.1:0-17953 GCF_041028215.1 Streptomyces flavofungini | reverse complement strand
CCGTCGCCGACGGGGTCGAGGCCCGCGCGGAGGACCTCGCCCGCGTGGAGACCGCCGACAACGGCGCCCTGCTTCGCTCGCACCGGCGCGGCGTCATGCCCCGCGTCGCCCACAACCTCCGCTACTTCGCCGACCGCCTCCTCGCCCTCGCCCACCCCGACTTCGAGACCCGGGGCCACACCAACCACGTGACCTGGGACCCGGCGGGCCCCGCCGTGCTCATCACGCCGTGGAACGCGCCGCTGATGCTGGCCACCTGGAAGATCGCGCCCGCGCTCGCCGCCGGTTCGACCGTGGTGCTCAAGCCCGCCGAGTGGACCCCGCTGACCGCCTCGCTCTTCGCCGACATCACCCACGGCGCTGGACTGCCGCCCGGCGTCTTCAACCTCGTACAGGGGTACGGGGACGAGGTTGGGGCAGCGCTCGTCGCCGACGCCGATGTGCGGCGCGTCAGCTTCACCGGGTCCGTGCCGACCGCGCGCCGCATCGCCACGGCCGCCGCCGCGCACCTCACGCCGTGCAGCTTCGAACTCGGCGGCAAGTCGCCGCTGCTCGTCTTCGCCGACGCGGACCTGGAACTCGCCGCCGATCTCGCCGTCGAGCAGTACGACAACGCGGGACAGGTCTGCCTGGCCGCCACCCGCATCCTCGTGGAGGAGTCCGTGCGCGACGCGTTCCTCGGTCACTTTCTTGACCGGGTGACGAAGGTGACCCAGGGAGATCCCCGCGACGAGGCCACCGGGATCGGCCCCACCATCCACCCCCGCCATGTCGAGCGCGTCGACGGCTTCGTGCGCCGGGCCCTCGCGGCGGGCGCCACGCCCGTCATCGGCGGCGGCCGCAACACCGGCCTCGGCGGGAACTACTACCTGCCCACCCTGCTGACCGGCGTCGCGCAGGACTCGGAGATCGTCCAGGAGGAGGTCTTCGGGCCCGTCCTCACCCTCCAGACCTTTCCCGACGGCGACGAGGAGGAGGCCGTACGCCTCGCCAACGGCACCCGCTTCGGCCTCGCCGCCACCCTCGTCACCGGTGACCGCGACCGCGCGGAGCGGATCACCGCGCGGCTCGTCGCGGGCACGGTCTGGGTCAACTGCTTCTTCGTGCGCGACCTCTCCGCACCCTTCGGCGGCTCCCGGCAGTCCGGCGTGGGGCGCGAGGGCGGCGACTGGTCCTTCGACTTCTACTGCGACCTGAAGAACACCGTGACCGCGCCGGGGAAGTGGGAGGCCCGCCATGGGTGAGATCGTCGGGGCGGGCCTCCTCGCCCACGTACCGACCATCGTGCTGCCGGAGGAGACCCGCAAGGAGCTCAACGAGGGCCGCGAGATCAGCCTCGTGCCCGGCCTGCGCAGGCTGCGCAGGGACGTCTTCGAGACCCTCGACTACGACACCGTGGTCGTCCTCGACTCGCACTGGGCGACCACCGTCGAGTTCGTCGTCACCGCGCACCCGCGCCGCGCCGGGCTCTTCACCTCCGAGGAGCTGCCGCGCGGCATGTGCCGCATGCCCTACGACTACCCGGGCGACCCCGGACTCGCCCACGCCGTCGCCTCCTTCGCCGACCGGCACGGCACCTGGATCACCCCGATCGACGATCCCTTCCTGCCCGTGTACTACGCCACCATCAACCTCTGGCAGTACCTGGGCGCCGGCCTCCCCGACAAGAAGTGGATCTCGATCGGGGTCTGTCAGACCGGGGACGCGGAGGACCACCTGCGGCTCGGCCGCGCGCTCGCCGACGGCGTCGCGTCACTGCCCGGCCGCAGGGTCCTGCTCATCGCCTCCGGGGCCCTGTCCCACACCTTCTGGCCGCTGCGCGAACTCCGCGACCACGAGGCCAGCGACCCCGTCCACATCCGTACACCGGAGGCGCGCGCCGCCGACGAGCGCCGCATCGCCTGGTTCGAGGACGGCGACCACGCACAGGTCCTCGCCACCATGCCGGAGTTCCTCACCCACCGGCCCGAGGCGCGCTTCGGCCACTACCTGATGATGATCGGCGCCCTCGGCGAGGCCCGCTGCACCGCCCCGGGGCGCCCCTACAGCGCGTACGAGAACTCCGTCGGCACCGGACAGATCCACCTGTGGTTCGACCGCCCGGCCGACGGCTGGACGGCCGCCGCCCACGAGGGGAGCGAGGACATCGCATGACCACCGGCCACGCGACCACCGAGTACCGCCGCATCCTGCTCGACGGGGCCGCCGCGCAGGTCGTGCGGGACGGCGACGAACTGGTGGCCCACGACGGGCGCCGGGTGAAGGCCGCGGAGGCGCACCACCTGCCGCCCGTCCGGCCCTCCAAGGTGATCGCCGTCCACCTCAACCACCGCAGCCGCGTCGCCGAGTTCGGCGCGCGCCTGCCACCCGCGCCGACCTACTTCCACAAGCCCGTCTCCGCGCTCAACAGCCACGGCGGCGCCGTCGTACGCCCCGAAGGCTGCCAGTACCTCAACTACGAGGGCGAGATCGGCATCGTCATCGGCCGCACCTGCCGCAACACCGCGCCCGCCGACGCGGGGGCGTACATCGCGGGCTACACCCTCGCCAACGACTACGGACTGCACGACTTCCGCGACACCGACGCCGGTTCGATGCTCCGGGTCAAGGGCTCCGACACGCTCTGCCCGCTGGGGCCCGGCCTGGTCACCGGCTGGGACTTCCGCGGCAAGTACCTGCGCACCTACGTCAACGGCCGCCTCGTCCAGGACGGTTCGACCGACGAGATGGAGTGGGACATGCACTACCTCGTCGCCGACATCGCCCGCACGATCACCCTGGAGCCGGGCGACGTGCTGCTCTCCGGCACGCCCGCGGGCTCCCGCCCGGTACGGCCCGGCGATGTCGTCGAGGTCGAGGCCGAGGGGCTCGGGCGCCTCACCAACCACATCGTCACCGGGCCGACGCCCGTGCGCGCCGACGTCGGGGCCCAGCCCACCGCGTCCGAGGAGGTCCTCTCCACGGCACTCGGCGGCGACTGGGAGTTCCGCGGCATCCGCGCGCCCCGCCGCTGAGAACCGAAACCAGAGGAGTTCACGTGCTCAACGTCACCGTCGACCTGGATGTCTGCCAGAACCACGGGCAGTGCGTCTTCGCCGCGCCGGACGTCTTCCGGCTCGACGACAGCGGTCACCTCGTCTACGTCGCCTCGCCGGACGCCGAACTCCGCGACGACGTGGAGGAAGCCGCCGACGTCTGCCCGCTCCAGGCCATCCGGGTCGAGGGCTGAGCCGTGGGCGCACCGGGCATCGCCGTCGTCGGGGCCTCCCTCGGCGGGCTGCGCGCCGCCGAGCAGCTCCGCGCCGCCGGGTGGGACGGCGGCATCACGCTCTACGGCGACGAACCCCACCTGCCCTACAACCGCCCGCCGCTGTCCAAGGAGGTGCTCGCGGGCGGCGCGCCCGCGACCGCCACGGAGCTGCGCCGCCGCCCGAGCGTCGCGGACGTGGAGTGGCGCCTCGGCGCGGCGGTCACCGCCGCCGACCTCGGGGCGCGCACCCTGACGCTGGCGGACGGCACGGTCCGTCCCTACGAGGGTCTCGTGGCCGCCACGGGGGTGCGGCCTCGCAGGCTCCCGCTGCCCGGGGGCCCGCCCCGGCACGTCGTCCGCACCCTGGAGGACTCGGCGGCCCTGGCCGCCAGGCTGGCGGCGGGCGCCCGGGTACTGGTGATCGGCTCCGGCTTCATCGGCTGCGAGGTGGCGGCCACCGCGCGCACCGCGGGCTGCGCGGTGACCGTGGTCGCCCCCGAGGCGGAACCCATGGCCCTCGCCCTCGGCCCGGAGCTGGCACGGGCCCTGCGGCGGCGGCACGAGGCCCGGGGAGTCAGGTTCCGCATGGGCCGCCTCGTCACCGCCCTGACGCCGGACGGCGCGGTGCTCGACGACGGTACGGAACTCACCGCCGACGTCCTCGTCGAGGCCGTCGGTTCGCTGCCCAACACCGAGTGGCTCGCGGCCACCGAGGGCATCGACCTGAGCGACGGCATCCTCTGCGACGCGCACCTGCGCGTCGGCGGCCTCCCGCACGCGGTGGCCGTCGGCGACGTCGCCCGCTTCCCCAACCCGCGCTACGGACCGCTCGCGCGCCGCGTCGAGCACTGGTCGGTGCCCGGCGACACCGCGCGCCACGCGGCCCGCACCCTGGTCGCCGGGCTCACCGGAGCCGTCCGCGACCCGGCGCCCTGCGCGCCGCTGCCGTCCTTCTGGAGCGACCAGTTCACACTGCGGCTCCAGTCCTTCGGCCTGCCGGGCCTGGCCGACCGCCGCGAGCTGCTCGCGGGCGATCCGGAGTCGGCCGACGGCGACCTCCTGTACGGCTACCACCTGGGCCCGCGGCTCATCGGCGTCGCCGCGCTCGGCGGCCCGGAAGCCGTCGCCGCTGCGGGCCGCCACCGGGCCGCCCTCATGACGCTGCCCGAGCCGGTGGTCTGACCCGGCGAGGGCATGCGAGGGCATGCGGGAAGGGGCAGCACCCCCGCACGGGTGCCGCCCCTTCTCAGAGCCCGGGACACCCGGGCTCCCGGGTGGACCGGAACCGCCGCCGCATCGGTGTTGAGGGTCGGGGACACGGCGGCGGTCCCGGGGCTCTGGTTCCTACCGGTGGTCGCTGCCCGTGGAGTGCGAGGCGGCGCGCCCGGCCTCCAGGCGGGCCACCGGGATACGGAACGGTGAGCAGGAGACGTAGTCCAGGCCCACCTCGTGGAAGAAGTGCACCGACTCCGGATCGCCGCCGTGCTCGCCGCAGACGCCGAGCTTCAGGTCGGGCCGGGTCTCGCGGCCCGCCTTCGCGGCGTCCCTGACCAGCTTGCCGACGCCGTCCTTGTCGATGGTCTCGAAGGGCGAGACCCCGAAGATGCCCTTCTCCAGGTACGCCGTGAAGAAGCTGGCCTCCACGTCGTCGCGGGAGAAGCCCCAGACGGTCTGCGTCAGGTCGTTCGTGCCGAAGGAGAAGAACTCCGCGGCCTCCGCGATCTGGCCGGCCGTCAGCGCGGCCCTGGGCAGTTCGATCATCGTGCCGAGCGCGAGCCTCAGCTCGACACCGGTCGTCTCCTGCACCTCCGCGATGACCTGCTCGGCCTCCTCGCGGACGATCTCCAGCTCCTGGACGGTGCCCACGAGCGGGATCATGATCTCCACGCGCGGGTCGCCCTTGGCGTTCTTGCGCTCGGCCGCGGCCTCCGCGATGGCCCGCACCTGCATGGTGAAGAGACCGGGGATGACGAGACCGAGGCGGACGCCGCGCAGGCCCAGCATCGGGTTCTGCTCGTGCAGCCGGTGCACGGCCTGGAGCAGGCGCAGGTCGTTCTCGTTGGGGTCCTTGCGGGACTCGGCGAGGGCGACGCGCACCGAGAGCTCGGTGATGTCGGGCAGGAACTCGTGCAGCGGCGGGTCGAGCAGCCGGACGGTGACGGGCAGGCCGTCCATCGCCTCGAAGAGCTCCACGAAGTCCCGCTTCTGGAGCGGGAGCAGCTCCTTGAGGGCGTCCTCGCGCTCTTCGTCCGCGTCGGCGAGGATCAGCCGCTCGACCATCTCGCGGCGCTCGCCGAGGAACATGTGCTCGGTGCGGCACAGGCCGATGCCCTGCGCACCGAAGCGGCGCGCCCGCAGCGCGTCCTCGGCGTTGTCGGCGTTGGCGCGCACCCGCAGGCGCCGCACCCGGTCCGCATACGCCATGACGCGGTGCACGGCGGCGACCAGCTCGTCGGCGTCGTCGGCGCCCGCGTGCATGCGGCCCTCGAAGTACTCGACGACGGGGGAGGGCACGACGGGCACCTCACCGAGGTAGACCTTGCCGGTCGAGCCGTCGATGGAGACGGTGTCGCCCTCCTCGACGACCACGCCGCCCGGCGCGGTCAGGCAGCGCCGCTTGGTGTCGACCTCCAGCTCCTCGGCGCCGCACACACAGGTCTTGCCCATGCCGCGCGCCACGACCGCCGCGTGCGAGGTCTTGCCGCCGCGCGAGGTCAGGATGCCCTCGGCGGCGATCATGCCGTCCAGGTCGTCGGGGTTGGTCTCGCGGCGGATCAGGATGACCTTCTCGCCCGAACGCGACCACTTGATCGCGGTGTAGGAGTCGAAGACCGCCTTGCCGACCGCGGCACCGGGTGACGCGGCGATGCCCCGGCCGAGCTGCTTGACCTTCGCGCCCTCGTCGAAGCGGGGGAACATGAGCTGGGCGAGCTGGGCGCCGTTGACGCGCTGGAGCGCCTCGGCCTCGTCGATGAGGCCCTGGTCCACGAGCTGCGTCGCGATGCGGAAGGCGGCACCGGCGGTGCGCTTGCCGACGCGGGTCTGGAGCATCCAGAGCTGGCCGCGCTCGATGGTGAACTCGATGTCGCAGAGGTCCTTGTAGTGCGTCTCCAGCGTCTCCATGATCTGCATGAGCTGGTCGTAGGACTTCTTGTCGATCCGCTCCAGATCGGCGAGCGGGACGGTGTTGCGGATGCCCGCGACGACGTCCTCGCCCTGCGCGTTCTGGAGGTAGTCGCCGTAGACGCCCTGGTGGCCGCTGGCCGGGTCGCGGGTGAACGCGACGCCCGTGCCGGAGTCGGGGCCGAGGTTGCCGAAGACCATCGAGCAGATGTTGACGGCCGTGCCGAGGTCGCCGGGGATGCGCTCCTGGCGGCGGTAGAGCTTGGCGCGGTCGGTGTTCCACGACTCGAAGACCGAGCGGATCGCGAGGTCCATCTGCTCGCGCGGGTCCTGCGGGAAGTCCCGGCCTGCCTCGGTCTTGACGATCTTCTTGAACTTGGTGACCAGCTTCTTCAGCTCGGCGGCCTCCAGGTCGGTGTCGACCGTGACCTTCTTGGCCTCCTTGGCCTTGTCCAGGGCGTCCTCGAAGAGGTCGCCGTCGACGCCGAGGACGGTCTTGCCGAACATCTGGATGAGGCGGCGGTAGGAGTCCCACGCGAAGCGGTCGTCGCCGGACTGCTTGGCGAGCCCGGTCACGGACTTGTCGGAGAGCCCGATGTTCAGGACGGTGTCCATCATGCCGGGCATCGAGAACTTGGCGCCCGAGCGGACGGAGACGAGCAGCGGGTCATCGGCCTGACCCAGCTTCTTGCCCATCTTCTTCTCCAGGGCGTCGAGGTGCGCACTCACCTCGTCCCGCAGCTCGGCGGGCTCCTCGCCGCTGTCGAGGTACGTCTTGCATGCCTCGGTCGTGATGGTGAAGCCCGGGGGCACGGGCAGCCCCAGGTTGGTCATCTCGGCGAGGTTCGCACCCTTCCCGCCGAGGAGGTCCTTGAGGTCCTTGTTGCCTTCGGTGAAGTCGTAAACGAACTTAACGCCCTCACTCGTGTGAGCTACGTGGGGATCTTTGTTTTCCGACACGGGTCTCGGCTCCTGGAGGACTCGGTGGCTGCCCTGACGGCGAGGAACATACCCAGATCGAAGGCGCCTGGGTACGTCCACTTGCGCGTCATACGGCCGTAACCACCCGTCCGCCGCTAGATCGAAAGTGACCGAGCGGTAGTGAACGCGGGCTCCATGCATTCAAGTGTCGAAGGCTCAACCCCCGTAGACCCTGCGAAACGCTCACATGAGCGCGCGTATCTCAGATGTGAGTTCAGGTCGTGAATGATCGAGCGGTGGCACTGAGTGCCACCCCTTGGAGAAGTGCAGCCGCTGATTCCGCGCTCATCTGAGCGCCGAGGTGATCAGGGGTGGCGAGAATCACGCCGTTTGAAGGGGCTGGATGTCAGCATCCGGACTCCCCTGATCGCCGTACGGGACCCCCCGGGGAGGTCGTCGGACCACGAGCCGGGACGCGCACCGGTCCGGGGCGCGGACGGGGAGGCAGTTCCGGTCAGATGTGGCGGCGATCAGTCGTCGCGGCACGGGGTGGCGCACTCAGTCGTCGATGCCCGACCGCTCCACCCCCGCCACGATCCACCGCTGGAAGAGGAGGAAGACCAGGAGCAGGGGGAGGATCGAGACCGCCGCCGCCATGAACAGTTCGTGCAGGCGGATCACCTGGGAGGTGGTGAAGGTGGCCAGGGCCACCTGGACCGTCCAGGCGTCGCGGTCCTGGCCGATCACCAGCGGCCAGAGGAAGGAGTTCCAGGCGCCGATGAAGACGATCGTGCCGACGGCGGCGAAGACGGGGCGGGAGTTGGGGACGACGACGCGCCAGTACGTGCGCCAGTGGCCGAGTCCGTCCACCCGGGCCGCGTCCTCCAGCTCCCGGGGGAAGCCCAGGAAGTACTGCCGGAAGATGAAGCACGCGAAGGCGGAGAAGAGGGTCGGGACGATCAGGCCGCGCAGGGTCGACACCCAGCCGAGCGAGGAGACCAGGACGAAGCTCGGCACGAAGGTGACGGCGGCGGGGACCATCATCGTGCCGAGGATCGCGTAGAAGACCTTGTCGGCGTGGCGGTAGGGGATGCGCGCCAGGCCGTATCCGGCGAGGGAGGCGAGGAGCAGGGTGCCGACGGTCGTCGCGACCGCGATCAGCGTCGAGTTGAGCAGGGCGTGCGCCATCGGCACCGTCGGGTCGTCGAACAGCTCCGACAGGTTGGAGAAGCGCAGGGACGCGGGGAAGAACGTCCAGTCGGGGGAGGTGATCTCGTCCTCGGCGGCGAGGCCGTTGCGGAGCAGGAGATAGAAGGGGATCAGGAACAGCACGGCCAGGGCGGCGAGCAGGGCGGTGCGCAGGGCGCGGCCGACGCGGACCATGGCGTCGTCCAGGGGCCGCCGGGGCGACCCGGCACGCCGCCGGGCCGCCGGAGCCCTGAGCGGGGCCGCCGGAGCCTTGCGAGCGGTCGCCGGAGCCTTGCGAGCGGTCGCCGGAGCCTTGCGGGGGGTCGCCGGAGCCTTGCGGGGCCTCACGTGTCAGTCCTCCTTCCGGCTCAGGCCGAACCACGTGGCCTGGCCGACCGTCACGACCGCGATGATCAGGGCGAGGATCACCGCTCCCGCGCTGCCGAGCCCGAGGTTCTGCTCCTGGCCGAGGGCCGTGTAGTAGAGGTAGACGAGCGGCGGCCGGGCGTACGGCGGATAGCCGCCGGAGTCCGAGAGCAGGTTGTAGAACTCGTCGAAGGCCTGGAAGGCGTTGATGACGAGCAGCAGCATGACCGCGACCGACGTGGCGCGGAGCTGCGGCAGGGTGATGTGGCGCAGCACCTGCCAGCCGGGCCGCGCCCCGTCCACCGCCGCCGCCTCGTAGAGCGTGGGCGGGATGCGCTGGAGCCCGGCGAGGAAGAGGATCATGTAGAAGCCCGCCTGGAGCCAGAGCCGTACGGTGACGATGACGAGCCAGTACCAGGGCGGCTCCGTCGTCGAGAGCCAGGCGGTCTGGTCGGCGCCGAACCAGCCGAGGACGGTGTTGGCGAGCCCGAACCGCACCCCGTTGAAGAGCGACAGCTTCCAGATCAGCGCCGCCACTACATAGCTGCACGCGGCGGGCAGGAAGAAGACGGAGCGGAAGAAGGCCTGCGCCCTGCGGAGCCGGTTGACCATCAGCGCGAGCGCGAGCGAGAGCACGAACGTCGTCGGCACGATGAACGCCGAGAAGACCGCGAAGGTGACGAGGCTGTCGGTGAAGGCGTCGTTCTCCAGCATCGACGTGTAGTTGCCGAAGCCGATGAAGTCGTCCGGCGAGACCGTGTTGTGGGCGTCGAAGAAGCTGAGGTAGACGCTCCAGGCGAGCGGTACGTAGGTGAAGAGGACCAGGCCGAGCGCGAAGGGTCCGACGAACACCCAGAACCACAGGGTGCGGTTCTGGGCTCCGAACACGCCTGCCCGCCGGAACGCCCGTGCACGCCGCGACGCCCCCGCCCGCCGGGAAGCGGCGGCCCTCACGACTTCTTCTTGGTCCGCGCCAGCTCCGCCCGCACCGTGCGGACGACGGACCGCAGCTCGTTCGCGGGGTCCGCGCCGGACTTGATGATCCGGCTCAGCGCGTCCTGGTAGGCGGTACGGGAAGCGGGCGTCCACAGCAGGGGCTCCGCGTAGCCGTACTCGGTGGAGTACCGGACGGCCTCCGCCGCCGGGCCGTCCTTCAGCTTGTCCGCCTTCCTGGCGAGGGAGAGCCTGGCGGGGATGTGGAAGCCGTAGGAGAGCGCGAAGTCCTCCTGATATGCGGTCCTGTCGATCCACAGCCACTTCAGGAACGCCTTGCCCTCCCGCTTCCGCCTGCTGCGGGCGCTCACGGCCGCGCCGTACGCGCCGACCGGCAGCGCGGGCTTCCCGGCCGCGCCGTCCGCGGGGAACGGCAGCACCCCGAAGTCCTCGCCCAGCTCCTTCTTCACCGCGGGCAGCGCCCACAGGCCGCACCACTGCATGGCGGTCAGCTCCTGCGTGAACGCCGAGGGGTCCGACCAGTCCGCGGGCGCGCCGAGCAGCAGCGACTTGTCGGCGTACAGCTCGTGCAGCTTGCCGAGGGTCCGGGCGGCGGCCGGGTCGTCGAAGCCGACCTCGCCGTCCTCGGTGACGGAGGAGAGGCCCGCCGCGTGCAGCGGGGTGACGCCGAGGGCGCCCGCGCCGCCGTCGTTGCCGAGGAAGAGGCCCTTCACCTTCTTCGTGGTCAGCGCCTTCGCCGCGTCGACCAGCTCGTCGAGACTCTTCGGCGGCGCCACGCCCGCGTCCTTCAGGAGGCTCTTGCGGTAGTAGAGCAGGTGCATGTCGACGACCTGGGGGATCGCCCAGATCTTCCCGTCGTACGTCTTCGGCGCGAGCACCGCCGGATTGAAGTCGTCCTTCACACCGTCGAAGAGGTCGGTGAGATCGACGACCTGGCCCTGCCGGATCTGGTCCAGGGACGGGCCGTTGACCTCGAAGACATCGGGGCCCGAGTCGGTGAGCAGGGCCGCCGCGGTCTGCTCGTCGTAGTTGCCCGGCCGCCACTGGACCTGGACGTCCGCCTTCTCGTACGCGGCGGCGTACCGCTTCACGGCCTGCTCGGTGCCCGCCTCGCCGTACTGGTGGTACCACTGCGCGAGCCGTGGACCGCTGCCGCCCGAGCCCCCGCCGTCGCGGCCGGTGTTCGATCCGCAGGCGGTGAGCAGCCCCAGCGCCGCGCCGGTACCGAGCAGTGTCCTTCGGCTGATGGTCATGCTGGTTCGTCTCCCTGCGTACGGTCGGGGCACGGGATCTCCACTCACGTCGGCCCAACGATCAACCATGCGCGGGGATTACGACAGGGGTGTTGCGGCCGAGTGTCGGCATCCGGCCGCGCGGCGCGTACGGGCACAGGCTCTCAGGGCTTCAGCCCCTCGTACGTCACACCCGTCAGGCCCTCGGAGGCCGCCCAGAGCCGGTCGCCCGCCACGTCGTCGACCGTCCAGGGCGTCCGCCAGGACCGCGCGGGCGCCCCGCGCACACCGAGGAGCGCGGGTCCGGTGAACGAGTCGGGGCGCACGCCGGGCGCCGTCGCCGCGTACAGCGTGGGCAGCGCGCCCGCCTCCGCGGACTGGGCGAAGGCGCGGGTGGCGAGCGCGATGAGGCGACCCGCGTTCCTGCGCCCCGACATGCGGGGGCCCACGCCGTGCAGATTGGTCGAGGCGTAACCGGGGTGGGCCGCCGCGGCGACGACGTCGGAGCCGGTGGCGGTCAGGCGGCGGGCCAGCTCGTGGACGAAGAGGAGGTTGGCGCTCTTGGAGCGGCCGTAGGCGATCCACCGCCGGTAGTGCAGCTCGCTGTTGAGGTCGCCGATGTCGATGTTGGCGAGGGCGTGCAGGAAGCTGGAGACGCTCACGACGCGGGCCCCCGGGGTGTCGAGCAGGCGCGGCAGCAGCAGCCCCGTCAGCGCGAAGTGCCCGAGGTGGTTGACGCCGAACTGGGTCTCGAAGCCATCGGCGGTGCGGCGGTAGGGCAGCGCCATCACCCCCGCGTTGTTGATCAGCAGATCGAGGCGCTCGGGCTCGTACGAGGCCGCGAACTCCCGTACGGAGGCCAGGTCGCCGAGGTCGAGGCGCCGGAACTCCGCCGCCGCGCCCGGCACCTCGGCGAGGAGCCGCTCGGTCGCCGCCCTGCCGCGCTCCTCGCTGCGGCAGGCCAGCGTCACCCGGGCCCCGCGGCGGGCCAGCTCGCGCGCCGTGACGTAGCCGATGCCGCTGTTCGCGCCGGTGACCAGGGCCGTACGGCCGCTCTGGCCGGGAATGTCGCTCGCGGTCCACGCCGTCATGGCAGGGCTCCCTCTGCGTCGGCTCGTCCTGCGGCGTTCTGACCGCAGGGTAAGGCGGAGAGGGATCCGACGACAGAGCCAGAGCCAGAGCCGTCCCCGCACAAACCGTACGCGGCGGCCGGTGTCACCCTCAGGCGGCGGCGCCGCCGTCTATCACCAGATCCGCGCCGACCACGGAGGCCGACTCGTCGGACGCCAGATAGAGGACGGCCGCGGCGACCTCGGCGGTGCTGGAGACCCGGCCCAGCGGGGACTGCTCCTTCATCCGGGCGGCCCGGTCCGCCCCGGTCTCGCCGGGGAGGAGCGACATGGTGGTGTCGGACGCGCCGGGGCTCACGGTGTTGACGCGCACGCCGTCCCTGATGTGCTCGGCCGCCGCCGCACGGCTCAGCGCGGAGACGGCGGCCTTGGTCGCCCCGTAAGCGGCGGTGCCCGGCGCGCTGGTGTGGGCGCCGAGGTTGGAGCCGATGTTGACGATGGTGCCGCCCCCGGGCTGGCTGCGCATCTGTCCGACCTCGGCCTGGAGGGCGAGCAGGACACCGGTGACGTTGATGTCGAGCATGGTGCGCCAGTCCGCCTCGGGCAGTTCGGCCACCGGCTGTCCGGCCCGCAGGACGCCCGCGTTGTTGACGGCCACGTCCAGCGAGCCGAAACGCTCCACGGCGGCGGTGACCAGGGCGGCGAGGTCGGCTGAACGGGACACGTCGGCGGTGACGGCGAGCGCGGTGCCGCCGGTCTCCTCGATGAGGCCCGCGGTCTCCTTGAGGGCGGCCTCGGTGCGCCCGGCCACGACGACGTTCGCGCCCTCCGCCGCGAACGCGAGCGCGATGGCGCGGCCGAGGCCGGAGCCGCCACCGGTGACGAGGGCCGTGCGGCCGGTGAAACGGGCCCGGGTGGGGGTGCTGGTGCTGGTTGCTGCGGGCATGTCGTCGTCTCTTTTCTTGAACGAGCGGTCAAATATCAGGGCATGCAGTGAGCGGGCATGGTGTGAGAGGCCAGTCCAGGCCAGGGAAGGGAAGGGAAGGGAAGGACAGGGTGCGGGATCAGTCCAGCAGGGCCAGCGCCTGCTCCACGGCGTCCCGTACGCGCGCCGGGTCCGATGACGCCTTGCCGACCACGCGCAGGCCCTGCATCAGGACGAGCAGCATGCGGGCCAGCGTCAGCGGATCGCGGTCCTCGGGCAGTTCGCCCTGGGCCCGCGCGCGGACGAGGGCGGAGTGCAGGAGGGTCTCCAGGTGCTCCCAGCTCCGCTCGACGCGGCGGGCCGCGTCGTCGTCGTGGGGGCCCAGCTCGGCCGCCGTGTTGGTGATGAAGCAGCCGGGCGCGCGGGCTCCCTCGGACGCGGCCTCCTGGCCGAAGCGGCGCACCACCGCGCGGACCCCGGGCAGGGCGGGACCGGGCAGCGACAGCTCCGCGAGCAGGCTCGGGTCCTGGTTCTGCGCGTACCGCTCAAGGGCCTTCAGGAACAGGTCGTGCTTGTTGCCGAAGGTCGCGTAGATGCTGGCGCGGCCGATGCCGAGCGCCTCGACGAGGTCCGCCATCGACGTCGCCTCGTAGCCGCGCCGCCAGAACAGCTCTAGGGCCGACTGGAGCGCGGCGTCCGGATCGAATTCCTTGGTCCTGGCCACGAGAGGGACACTAGAGCTTTCCGGAACGACCGGTCAAGCAAAATCGCTTCAGGCGATCCGCACGGGATGCGTCTCCACCGCCACGTCCTCGTCGTCCAGGCACCGCCCCGTCGCCAGGTCGAACCGCTGCTTCAGAAGCGGCGAGGCGACGAACGGGCGGCCGTCCGCCGTGCCGAGCAGACCCCGGGACAGCACCGCCGCGCCCGTGAACGGGTCCCGGTTGTCGATCGCGTACGCGCGGCCCTCGCGGTCCAGGAAGAGCGCGGCCTGACGGCCGTCGGGCAGCAGGGCGGCGAGGCCGCGGCCCGGGGTCAGCCGGGCGCGCTCGCAGACCGCGAACCAGGCCTCGTCGACGCGGAGTTGGACGTTCATCAGAAGGCTCCTTCCAGGGGCCGCCTGCCCAGGGTCAGCAGCGGCAGATCCGGCTTGATCTGGTCGCGCTCGGGGACGAAGCCGACCGTCGGGTCCGGCGTTCCGGGCGCGTTCACGAAGGACACGAAGCGGGCCAGCCGCTCGGGGTCGTCGAGGGTGTCGGCCCACTCGTCGCGGTAGTGCGTGACGTGATCGGCCATCAGCGCCTCCAGCTCGGCGCAGATGCCGAGGGAGTCGTGGACGACGACGTCGCGCACGTGGCCGAGGCCGCCGTCGATCCGCTCAAGCCAGGCCGCGGTGCGCTCCAGGCGGTCGGCGGTACGGATGTAGAACATCAGGAACCGGTCGATGAGCCGCACCAGTTCCGCGTCGTCCAGATCCTGCGCGAGCAGGTCCGCGTGGCGCGGGGCCGCGCCGCCGTTGCCGCCCACGTAGAGGTTCCAGCCGCTCGCCGTGGCGATCACGCCGAAGTCCTTGGACTGGGCCTCCGCGCACTCGCGGGCACACCCCGACACCGCCGACTTCAGCTTGTGCGGGGCGCGCAGGCCCCGGTAGCGCAGCTCCAGGTCGATGGCCATGCGCACCGAGTCCTGCACGCCGTAGCGGCACCAGGTCCGGCCGACGCACGACTTCACCGTCCGCAGCGCTTTGCCGTAGGCGTGGCCCGACTCGAAGCCCGCGTCCACCAGGCGTGTCCAGATCATCGGGAGCTGCTCGACGCGGGCCCCGAAGAGGTCGATGCGCTGACCGCCGGTGATCTTCGTGTAGAGGCCGAAGTCCCTGGCCACCTCGCCGATGACGATGAGCTTCTCGGGGGTGATCTCACCGCCGGGGATGCGCGGCACCACCGAGTAGGAGCCGTTCCTCTGGAGATTGGCCAGAAAGTGGTCGTTGGTGTCCTGGAGCGCCGCCTGCTCGCCGTCCAGGACGTGGCCCTCGGCGCCGATGGTCGGGGCCAGCGAGGCGATGATCGAACCGACCGCCGGTTTGCAGACCTCGCAGCCCTCGCCGCCGCGCGCCGCCGGGCGACCGTGCCCGTCGAGCAGCGCGCGGAACGTGGTGACCCGCAGGACGCGCACGATCTCGTACAGCTCCTGGCGGGTCTGGCCGAAGCAGCCGCACAGGCCCTGGTCACCGCTTTGCGGCAGCAGCTGCCCGATCAGCTTCACGCAACTGCCGCAGCCCGTCCCCGCCTTCGTGCACTTCTTCACCTCGGGCAGCGTGGCGCAGGCCTGGACCTCGTCCTTGGTGACGTTGTGGCAGTTGCAGACCACGGCCGAACCGGGCAGCGCCTCCGGGCCGAGCGCGGTCGGCGCGCCCGCGCCCGCGGGCAGCACCAACTGCTCGGCGGGTACCGGCGGCACGGTCCCGGTGAGCGGGCGCAGCAGCCCGTACGCCTCCGCGTCGCCGACCAGGACCCCGCCGAGCAGCTCGCCGCCCGCACCCATGACCAGCTTCTTGTACGTGCCCGAGCGCGAGTCGGCGTAGACGACGTCGAGGCTGCCCTCGGCGGTGCCGTGGGCGTCGCCGAAGGAGGCGACGTCGACGCCGAGGAGCTTGAGCTTGGTGGACAGGTCGGCGCCCGTGAAACTCGGCTCTTCCTCGGCGGCGATGGCGGCGGCGGCCGTCTGCGCCATCTCGTAGCCGGGCGCGACCAGGCCGTACACGCGGCCGTCCACCGCCTGCGCGCACTCGCCGATCGCGTAGACGTCGGCGTCGCTGGTGCGGCACCGCTCGTCGACCGTGATGCCGCCGCGCTCACCCACGGCGAGCCCGTGCGCGCGGGCGAGCTGGTCGCGCGGGCGCACACCCGCCGAGAACACCACGAGGCCGGTGGCGAGTTCCCGGCCGTCGGAGAGCCGCATGGCCCGTACGGCGCCCTCGCCGTCCGTCACGATCTCCTGCGTGCCGACGCCCGTGTGGACGGTCAGACCCATGCCGGTGACGGTCCGGAGCAGCGCCGCGCCGCCGCCCTCGTCGACCTGGACGGGCATGAGGCGCGGCGCGAACTCCACGACGTGGGTGGCGAGGCCGAGGCCGCGCAGTGCGCCCGCCGCCTCCAGGCCGAGCAGACCGCCGCCGACCACGGCGCCGGTGGTGGCGCGCTGCTTCGCGTACGCCTCGATGGCCAGCAGGTCCTCGATGGTGCGGTACACGAAACAGCCCGTCGCGTCCTTGCCCGGCACGGGCGGCACGAAGGGGTAGGAACCGGTGGCGAGCACCAGCGTGTCGTACGCGAAGACCCGCCCGGAGCGGGCCGTGACCGTCTTCGCCGCGCGGTCGAGACGCACGGCGGGCTCGTCGACGTACAGCTCGATGCCGTGCTCGTCCAGGAACGCCCGGTCGGTCAGCGAGAGTTCGTCGGGCGTGTGCCCCGCGAAGTACGAGGTGAGACCCACCCGGTCGTAGGCGGGGCGCGGCTCCTCGCAGAGCACCACGATCCGGTGGCTCGCCGCGAGCCCGCGCTCCACGGCGGCCTCCAGGAAACGCTGGCCGACCATGCCGTGGCCGACGAGCACGAGGTCCGGGCGGCCCCGCCCGGACGGGGTGGGGTTCGGCTGGGGCTTGGGCATGTCAGCGGCCTCCGTCATGAGTGAGCAAATGCAGCAGCGGGTCTTCGTGCTCGGGCAGGGCGTCGTCGTCCTCCCAGGCGCGGGCGAGCGCGCCCACCGACGCGAGGTCGCCGAGCAGCACGCCGCCGACCAGGCGGTCGCCGCGCAGGACGACCTTGCGGTCCCGGGCCCGCGTCGAGGGGACCGGCGCCCGTGAGGGTGAGCCGGGTGAGCATACGGCTGCCGGGGTAGGGGCGGTCGCTCCGGTCGATGAGGGCGTCGGCGAGCGCGTCGGCCTGTTCGAGCGCCGGGGTCGCGAGGCCGTAGACGCGGCCCGCGTGCTCGGCGCAGTCCCCGACGGCCCTGATGTGCGGGTCGGACGTACGCAGGGAGCCGTCCACGACGACGCCCTCGCGCACATCGAGGCCCGCGGCCCGCGCGAGGCCCGTACGGGGGCGTACGCCGCAGGCCAGGACGGTCAGCCCGGTCTCCAGGGCGTAGCCGTCGGCGAGCTCCACCCGGTCCACGGCGCCGTCGGTGACGGCGACCCCGCGCACCCGGCACTCGGTGTGCACCTCGACGCCGAGGCCGGTGAGATGCGCCCTCACCAGCTCCGACGAGGCCGGGTCGAGCTGGCGCTCCATGAGCCGTTCGGCCTGCTGGGTGAGGACGACCCGCGCGCCCCGGTGGGCCAGCGCCCTGGCCGCCGATACGCCGAGGAGGCCGCCGCCGATGACGGTGACGCGGGTGCCGGGGCGTACGGCCGCCGAGAGCGCGAGGCAGTCGTCCATCGTGCGGAAGGCATGCACGCCGCGCGGGAGTTCGGTGGCACCCGGGGCGAAGAGGCCGCGCAGCGGCGGCAGTACGGGGTTGGAGCCGGTCGCGAGGACCAGCGTGCCGTACGGGACGGCGGTGCCGTCCGCGCAGTGGACCCGGCGTTCCGCGCGGTCCAGGTGGGTGACGCGGGTGCGGAGCAGGGTGCAGGCGGGGGTCGGCAGGGCGGCGACCTCGGCCGGATAGCGGCCCGCGAGGACCTCCGCGAGGAGGACGCGGTTGTACGGGGCGTGGGCCTCGTCGCCGATCAGGACCGTGTCGGGGCCGAGGCGGTGTGCCACGCGGGTGCCGGCCAGGCCGGCGCCGATCACCACGGTGGGGGGTGTCATGACATTCAGCGTGCGGGGTGGGTGTTACCCGGGCTTGGCCCGGGTGTTTCSCTGTCCTCAGTGTTTGAGGTTCGGTGCTGTGAGGGCTCGGTGTGCCCGGGGTCATCCCCTGG
>NZ_JASKYR010000006.1:0-13504 GCF_041028215.1 Streptomyces flavofungini | reverse complement strand
CCCATACACTCCCGCTCCGCGTGAGCGAAAACGGCTCGCTCCGCTCACCGCCGGGTGGCACGCGCTCCGCGCCCGCCACCCAACCGCAAGGGCAGGCAGCCCGCTCCGCGCGCTGCGGCCGGCCTCCGCTGCGCTCCAGCCACTTCAAGACGCGGCAGCAACACCCCCATCGGCCAGGCGTGTCACGCTTCGCGCGGCACGCCTACGGGCCTCACGGCCCGAACGGCAGCAAGAAGGGGTGCCGGGATGCTGTGCCAGCCCAGAGACGAGACGTGGACACTGAGGACGAGGGCCTGGAGCACGTCCAGGAGCAGAACGCCACCACCGTGGTAAACCACCGGAGCAGCCCGCCCGGGGCCACTCCGGAAGCCTCCCACAAACGTGCTTCATTTACCACGCGGGATGAACTCTGGAATCACGCCCTACCACCATCACGACCTGATGCAGCATGTGACCTTGGCGAAAGGGCACCACACCCCCGGGAACAGCCTGCGTCACCAGGTGGTGCCAGATAGGGCTCTGCTGGGAAGCGGGAGGGCGATGGACGTCACGTGCACCTGGTCTGGGGCGTCACCGCACCCCGATGTCACCACCAGACACCACGCCCTGACACCGCCGAACGCCACCAGGCGCCGCCCCGGGACAACCGGAACAGCCACCCCTGTCCCGGTTGTCCCGGGTCCCCGGAAACCCTGGGGGAACCCGCCCTCAGCCCAGGTCACAGCCCGGGACAACGCCTCATGGGACAACCACCGGGACAACAGGCGGGACAACCCTTACCAAGCCATCGAGCACCAGGAGCAGCGCTGTCTGTCGTGTCCCGCGCGGGACACTTCTCACCCCTCTGACGGACGGCGCTACGCCTCTGGGCGGCGCCTTGCGCGGCTTGGGGGCGAGTGGTCCACGGTGTGCCCGGCACGGCGATCCGAGCATTCGAACCGCTCACTCGACAACGAAGGGGGAACGACCGTGCCCCAGTCCGCTCTGGACGGCACCAGGGCCCCTCGTTGGCGGCCCAGCAGCTTCCTACTGGCCTGAGGAGCCAGGACGAGGGAAGAGCGCCGGAGAACGGCACACAGCGCCACGGGGCCGGACCGAGGTCCTGGCGGCCATGGCCGCGTCCTTGGTGAGGTTGCTCTTGGCGAGCGCGGCGCGCGGTTCGGCGAGCGTCTGCGGCCCCTCGTACGCCTGAAGGCGGACGGGTTCGCGTAGGCCAGCACGGGTCCGCCACCGACCTAAATGGGATCAGTCTCTGACCTCTCCCTGCGCAACCCGGCTCCTTCGTCTGCGCTTCCGACCGTAGATCTCCTCAGAGACGGAACACAGCAGCCGTACAGCCCACCCGCGATATATCGGCCCTGCGCGGTTTCGGGCGGCCCACTCGCCCTCGACGGCTGAGCCGCCGACCTCCACCTGGCCTAGTACCGAGGCCCTGCGACGGAGGCCGTCCGAATTCAGTAACGCTCATCATTCGTAGCAAGTTCTTGGCACCGAAAACGACTGTGCGCCATTTGCGAGTACCTATCTCACGCGGGCCGCCATGTTTAGGCAGCAGCATGATAAGGATTCACAATGGCGCACAGACTGTTCCCAGAGAGCCTCCGGCTACCTCTACGAGGGCTGCGATATACCAGTGATCGACCACGAGTGCTAGAGGAATGCACGGAAAACTCGTTTCACCTCGCCGAGCCGTAAGTCAACCCACACCCACTGAACTGGTCAGGACATTATCCAGCCCTCGTGTCAGTGACGCTTACGCCGCCGTGCAACTACCCAGGCCACCCCCACAACAATCGCCGCTACCACCACAAGCTGGATGACAACCTGCGCACTAAGAACGCCCATAACCTTAAGCCTCCTGCGTAATCGCTGAAGTAGCCATCTGATTCTCCATGCACCCTACTGCACCTGTGCGGAGAGCCGGACTGTCTGACGATGCACGAGCTGAAAACCGCCCCAACCAGGTTCAGGCCATCCATGTTGAGCCGGAGGAGGGCAGTCGAAAAAGCTCGGCTTCTTCGACTGCCCTCCCTGAGGCCCGCGCGTCCAGAGTATGGCTCTACTGCGCCTCTAAATCATGACCACCTGTATCGGTGTCACGTCTTCAGATATCCGCCCTTGAAGCCACTGTAGTCAGCCCAAACGCGGTGGCGCCCCGTGTCCTCGATGCCCGTCCACCACTCGAATGTCCAAATAGTCTCTGAATGTGCATTATCCGCAGGTTCTGCGGAGATCCATTCATCGACTGGAGTGTGCGTGAGATCGGTGCCCGCTATGTAGTTCTTGTGCCATGCGCTTCCGGGGTAGACCTTGGTGGTGTTCTTCCCGCTGACCCGGTAGGAGGTCTTGACCGTGACCTTAGTTGCCTCAAGGCCGAAGTACTTGACCTTCACCCAGTGCGAAGCCCACTTATCCGTGGCCCGGGCAGCTGTGGGACTGGAGTCACCACCACCCGCGGCCTGGGCATCTGATGCGCCGGAGTCACCGCCGCTCTCGACGACGACGTCGCCGTCTGCCATTACGGTCCGGGCGGCAGCGGTCTGGGCCGAACCCTGGCTCTCGACCGTGTTCGCAAATACGTCGAAGTAACGCCGGTCGTTAATGTATTCGAGGAACTTTACCTGCTTCTCCGCAGAGAGCGCCTGGAATTTGTTGGAGAAATCGACGGCATCAACGTCGCCGGCCTCTGCCTTCTTCTTGAGCCAGTCGACATACGCCTTGGGCGTAGCGCTGGCGGCGGGCGCGGCGTTAGTGGCAGCCGGCCGTGAATCCGCCGTTGCAGTACTCGGAACCCCCGCCAATACAGCTACACCCACGGCCGCCGTCAGCAGTCGGGCCATTCCTCTTCGATACGAAGGCATTTCATTCCCCCCACATTGATTTACTGTTGTCCTTTCACCGTGACGCCACATCTCTTGCACTCCCCAGCAGCGTCGCGAAACAAAATCTGTCACGCATGGTGTCCATTCGCAAGCGAAACGTGGGTTTCTTGAGCGTTTCCTGAGGTTCGGGATTGCCAATTCCATTGACCGAAGCGCATTGGCCGAAACTGAGCAGGTTCCCGCGTCTAGAAATCTTCCATGTGGGCTCGCTGCGGTGTTTTTAGGCCTCATAGCAGCGCAGCAAATGCGCCATACCCGGGTCCTACTCGGTCGAGTCGGCCTTCGACCACTCGCGGATCCGCAGAGGCTCTCTAGCGTGCGGTGATCAACTGCGGTGGAGCCCGGACTGGCCATGGTTGCCGGATGCCGCCGGACAGGCCGCATGCACGCCTGCTGACTCCAGGACCTGGCACTCAACCCCCGCAGGGCTCCAAGCACGACTGCCAGCACCGTATGTGCACACTTCCGTAAGGTGGTGTGCATGACGGAGACGACGTATTCGATCGTGGAAGCGCGGGCCCGCCTGGGTGCTATTGCGCGGGAGGTCAGCGCTACCCGGGAGCCGGTCGCCATCACCGACCACGGGCAGACCATCGCCATACTGGTCAGCCCCGCCGACGCCCTGGAGCTTCAGGAGATGCGCGCCCTGGCGGCCTACCGCGCCCGCCAGGCCCGCGGTGAGAATGCCGGGGTGTCGCACGAGGAGGCCTACCGTCGGGTGTTCGGCGGAGCCGAGTGAGCTACGAGGTCATCTGGGAGCCGGAGGCCCTCGCCCAGGCCGAGCAGTTCGCCCGGGACGATGCTGACGGGGTCCGCCAGGTCTTCATGGCCATCGACCACCTCGCCGACGATCCTCGTCCCGAGGGCGCGTTCGGCAGCGCCGATGTGCTGCGCATCCATGTCGGCCGGTACCGGGTGCTGTACGAGGTCAGCGACCAGCAGATCCGCGTCAGCGTCATCCACCTCGGACGCGTGCGCTGAACAAGCGGCTGTCCGCCTCTACAGGGCGGGGAGCGTCTTTACGCAGTCCGGGCCGGATTGTCAGCGGTGCTGGCTAATCTCATCGACGGGACGCGCCGTCCTGTCGATCGTTTGGAGGACCAGTGACCGAAACCCCGGACCAGTACGACGCAACTGAGTTGTCTCCACCGGTCGTTACCGTGCAGGCCATCCATGACTTCTACCTGTATGCGGTGCTTGGCATGCTCGAACATGCGAAGGATGACAGCAGCGTGGGCGTGTCCTTCAACGTCAACGGTGGTCTGGTCTATGGCCAGCTGATCAAGCGGTCAGTCTGGCAGAAGCTCTGGCTTGCGGAGGTCAGCCAGGCCAGCCAGTTCGCTGGCGATGTACTGAGCCAGATCACGCAGCTCACGGATGCCGAGGACACTGAAGATGAGGCGGACCAGCCGCTTAACTTCCACTTTGTGCACCTGAAGGACGCCACATTTCTCAGCGGAGGTGCTCGCCAGTACCTGGGATTGTGGCGAGGTGCCATGGCTCAGATCGGTGGCTGGTCGAACTCCACTCCGGCGGAGTGATCCGAACGTCCGTCAGGACTCCGTCGAACCGTCCGTCGGGCCCCTGTGAGCCTGACGGACGCATCCGTCGGACCGATGGTGCCCGACGGAGTCCCGACGGACATCTTTGGCGGATCTGACCTGCACGAACGCTGGAACCGAGCCTAAGGGCCTCAGAGGTCGATATCGAGGTGCTCGATGTCTGTGAGCTCGACTTCGAGGTCGTGGGCGCGGTGGCCGCCGTCGCGGAAGTACATCTCGCCCAGGCCTCCGGCGAGGACGTCGCGCAGCTGCTGCTCGTCGGCGCCCGCCGCCTGGGCGTCGAAGAGCCGGGCGGCGTGGGTCGGGGCAGCGCGACGGTGAGGTGGCGCAGGCGGGCGTCGTCGGTGGTGCCGGGCGCGGCGGTGAAGCCGAAGCGGGCCCGGGTCTGGACGACGATGCCGGTACTGGTGGCGGCCTGGCGGCGTGCCTGCTCCCGCACACGGGGCTGCCAGCGATCGCGGACGGCGGCCTCCAGGCGCAGGGCGAGGTCGGCCCGCGGGCGCCGGATCTGATCACGGACGTAGCGCTCGACTGTGCGCTGGGAGATGCCCAGGGCGCCGGCCACCGCGCGGGTGCCCTTGAGCTGGCGGACCAGGTACCGCATCTGCGCCCCCGCGGACTTGGGGATCGGGCGGGTGAATGCCTGCTGCACGGCCCTGTTCAGGCCGTCGTCGATGATGCCCATCGCGGTTCTCCTTCACGGCCGCCGGATGGCTCCGGCGGATGATCGTCTGCATGGGCCCCTCCGTGACGATCTCCGCCCCGGACGGGGAATCCGGGCACGGGTCGGGAGATCGTCGCGGAGAGGGGCACTCAGGGGCTTTCTCGGCTGCTGCCGGGGAATCAGGTCTGCGCCATGTCCACGAAGCGGGAGTAGTGGCCCTGGAATCCGACGGTGATCGTTGCGGTGGGGCCGTTGCGGTGCTTGCCGACGATCAGGTCGGCCTCACCGGCTTTGGGGGACTCCTTCTCGTAGGCGTCCTCGCGGTGCAGCAGGATCACCATGTCCGCGTCCTGCTCGATCGAGCCGGACTCTCGCAGCTCGCTGACCTGCGGGCGCTTGTCGGGGCGGCCCTCGGGGCCGCGGTTGAGCTGGGACAGCGCGATGACCGGGACTTCCAGCTCCTTAGCGAGCAGCTTGAGGTTGCGGGAGATCTCGGAGATCTCCTGCTGGCGGTTCTCCACACGGCGGCCGGAGCCGGACTGCATGAGCTGGAGGTAGTCCACGATCAGCAGGTCCAGGCCGCCCTTGGCCTGCTTGATGCGCCGGGCGCGCGAGCGGATTTCGGTGAGGGACAGGTTCGGGGAGTCGTCCAGGATCAGCGGAGCGCCCTCGATGGCGGCCGTGCGCCGGGCCATGCGGTCCAGGTCGTCCTCGGTGACCGTTCCGGCGCGGATGTGGTGCAGCGGAACGCGGGACTCAGCGCTGTAGAGGCGCTGGACGATCTCGGAGCGGCCCATCTCCAGGGAGAAGAACGCGGAGGTCAGGCCGTGCCGTACGGAAGCGGCGCGGGCGATGTCGAGGGCCACGGTGGACTTGCCCATGGCGGGGCGGGCGCCGATGACGATGAGCTGGCCCGGTTGCAGGCCGTTGGTCAGCTGGTCCAGGTCGGCGAAGCCGGTCGGGACGCCGGTCAGCTTGGCGCTGCCCTTCATCCGGGCGTCGAGCTGGTCCCAGAAGGACGGGATATCGGTGCGGACGTAGGTGTAGCCAGCGCTCTGCTCACGGGTCGCCAGGGCGTCGAGGATCTCGGCCTCCACGGCGCTGCGGACGTCGTCGATCTCGCCTTCGCCGGAGTAGCCGAACTGCGTGATGCGCACACCGGCCTCGATGAGCCGCCGCCGGACGGCCCTCTCGTGAACGATCTCGGCGTACTGCTCGGCGTTGGCCGCCGAGGGCACGGCCTGGACCAGAGTGTGGAGGTAGGAGGGCCCGCCGACCTTGGTGATGTCGCCCTGCTTGGTCAGCTCGGCGGTCACGGTGATCGGGTCGACGGGCTCGCCCTTGCCGTACAGGTGCCAGATCGCGGCCTGGATCGTCTCGTGCGCGGGGCGGTAGTAGTCGCGCTGGCGCATCGGGGTGTCCAGGACGTCGGCGATGGCGTCCTTGCTCAGCAGCTGCCCGCCCAGGACGGACTGCTCGGCATCGAGGTCGTTCGGCGGGATGCGGTCGAAATCGGGGGCGCGCTTGGAGCGCGTGAGCTGCTCGTCGTCGGGCGCGGTGCGGGATGCGACGATGTCCACAGGGATCTCCTTCGGGGTCCTTCTGTGGCGGCCGGTTCTTGACGGGAGTGGCCGCCACAGGCATGTGCGAAGAGGGGGCAGTGCGGGTTACGCGGGCTGACCGGCGCGCAGCCGGGCCAGGAGTCCGGCACCGTCGACCGGGCCAGGCTGCGAGGTGCCCTGCTGCTGCTCGCGTTCGGCGCGACGGCACGGCGGGCAGTCCCCTGCCCGGTAGGTCGCGTGCCGCTCGCACATCTCAGCGGCCGGGCGGCCAGAGCCCGTGCCCCCCGCCGTGAGCGGCGGAAGCTTCTTCAGCAGCGACCGGTAGATCGCGACAGGACTGTAGACCCGCTCCGGGTCACAGCTGCGGGCCAGGTGCTCGCGCAGCCGCGCCACCGTCCAGCCCAGGACCAGAGCCTCCACGGCGAGCGGCAGCAGCATCTCCGACACCTCGCCGCGGTTCATCCGCTCCCGCCCAGGCAGCCCCAGCAGCATCTCCAGCAGCTCGGCACGCTGCTCGTCGTCGGCCTGGCCGTCGCGGGGCGCGGGCACCTCGGCAGCCGGAGCGGGCTTGTCTTCCGGCGCAGCCGGGTCGGATTTCCGACCCGCCGACCCCGGTGGGTCGGAAATCCGACCCGCTTCGGAAGCTCCCTGGTCAGCCGCTGCGGAGGCATCGGGAGTAGCGGGCTCGGGGTTTGTGTCGTTGGGCGCAGCCTTCTCTCTCGTCTTCGTCTGTGCCGGGTCCGGCTCCTGTGGTTCGGGGGACGACGGCGAGCCAGAGAGAGAGATGTTCTTCTGGGGATTGTTCTTCTTATGTAGGTGATCCTCCGCATGCGGTTCATCCGCATGCGGAAAATCGCATGACGGTCCTGAGCTGGTGTTTTTCTCCGTCGTGCGGTTTTCGCATGACGGGTCTGAGCTGGGCTTTCCCGTTTCGCCGCCCTCCGGGGCCGGGATGCTGATGAGCAGCCCGTCCGGCATGTCCGTGATGAAGTACTCGACGGACCCGAAGGAGCCCTTCTTGGCCTTCGGGTTCTCCTTCGTCGGGCCGTCCACCCGCTGCTGGTCCCGCTGGAGGTAGCCGAACTCCTCCAGCTCGTTCAGGCCCGTACGCACGGCGCTGACACCGTCCGTGCTGTAGGACGTCAGCGACTCGATGGACAGGCCGAAGCCGTCCCGGTGGGTGGTGATCAGGCCGAAGATGCCCTTGGCCTTGTAGGACATGCGCGGGTCGCGGAAGACCGCGTTGTGGATCCGGGTGAACTGCTGCTCGAAGACGTCGGCGGCCATCGGGCCCCGGCGGATGAAGCCGTTGGCGGTCACCGGGCCACCGCCGCGAGGTAGCCGTGCGTCGCCAGCTCGGCCAGGCCGGCCTCGGCCACTGCCAGGCAGTCGCTGCTGACTTCCGCCAGGTCGGCTGCCGTGAAGGTCTCGCCCACCGGCACGGACGTGATTTGCGCGAACACGCCGAGCGCCGTCAGCGACAGCCGCTTGTCGCCGAACACCGGGTGGTCCTGCACGATCTGTCGCCAGTGCCGTGGATCACCGATCCTGGTCCACGTGCGCTGTGACGTGCCGTGCGGGGTCGGGTGCTGAGGGTGGTGAGGGTGGTGCATGGGGTGCGGTCTCTCCCTAGGTGGGTAGAGCGCACGTAGGCGGGGTGACCAGGGCCATCGCAACTGGATGCTGCGCTTGACTAGTTAGCTTCGTTATCCTGGTCGTGGTTGCCGGGCCTCGACCAGAGGTCAGGGCACCCGGCGATACCGCCGACGTACGACTCAGGGCATCGAACGAGTGAGTCGTCAGCTTTGAGAGCCGTCACCTGTTCCAGCAGGTGGCGGCTCTCGCATTTACGGGGCTCGCGCAGACGCGAGTGACATGCCGCTCGGCGTGTCGCCGAAGCCAGACTGTCTGTCGTCAATGGATACGCGTAGCCTGCTGTGCATCGCAGGCACCTCCTCTTCAGGTGCTTGATCGCGTGTCGGGCTTCCACACACCGACAACGCGACCGACAGGCCCCTTCGGGGGCCTGTTCGCGTTTCGCGGTGCACATCTTCCTCCTCTTAAGCAGGAAGGAATGCCAGGTGGCGCATATCGGAGTGTCGAAAACCGACGGGTGCAACCAACCGACACGAGCTGCCCGGCAAGGCGACACGGTCAGGTCGTCAGTCTGGGAGCGGGACGTGAGTGCCTGGGGCGTACACGTCTTCCCAGTAGCCCAAGGGGCGTTCGTCGTCGTGGAAGACAACCGTGGTGACCACGACTGGGACGGCGGAGTGAGGCGGCGCGTCGATCTCTAGCGCATCCAACTCGGCTTGGGACGCTTGGCGTGCATGAGCGGTTCGTTGCCCTTTTGCGACGTCACGGCCGGTGCGCTCTGTGTAGAGCTCGCCAAATTGCTTGACCATGCGAACGTCGTCGGCCAGTTCAGGAACCGCAGCGATTGTGTGCGGCGGGTAGATCGAGACCCCTACGGTCGTCGGTACATCATCCTGCTGAAATACGCGGATACGGATCACCGCCTCTTCGCCAGGCTCTAGGTCCAATGCGTTGCATACGACCGGGTCGTAGACCGACCGTCGCATGACGCGATGCCCCTTGGACGTCTCGCCCGGGGCGTATCGCAGACCGTTCTGAGCCATGCGATCTAGCCGGTCGGTCCCCGTGATCACAAGGGCATTCTTGGCGACGACTGTGCCCAGCGACCCACGTGAGGTCACCAAACCTTCGGACTTCAAGACTCCGAGCGCGCGGCTGACTGTCTTGGTCGCGACGTTGAACTGGCCTCGAATTTCAACCACGGACGGCAACGGATCACCAGGGGCGAGCTCCCCGCTTTTGATGCGTGCCCGGAAATGGGAGGCCAGGTCGGCGTACCCCATCCCGGGTGACTTGTATGCCATGTCTGCTCCCGGTTTGTCGGATCGGTCTTACACATTGAAGGTACATCACTCGCTTCCGAAGGTACAACAGTTGCAACTCTAGCTAGATCCATGTACCTTCATGGAGCCAGCAAGGTACGAGAAGTACCTACAGCGAAGCGATGCGTACCTTCATGTGTGCATGGCGGTGGCGACAAGGCGGCCTCAGTGAACTCGCTCGCGGGCGGGGTGATGGGTGGCTGCTCGGTCCTTGAGAACTCAACAGCGAGCTGAAAGATCTTCGGGCGCGGCGCCCCTGCCGTCACTTGTGACGAGACAGCCCTCTCACCAGCATTTTTGCTGCGGGTGAGGTCTTGAGCGGGGGGCTGGCCGATGGCAGCCCGAGAGCGGATCTGTAGAGGACCCCAGGGGTTGGGGTCGAGGGTGCCATTCCCCGTCCGCTCACTGCGCCACAAATGGCGCGACCCCCGGCACGGCGTTGCAGCGCCATGAGTGTGCCGGGGGCCTGCACGGACCGATCTAGGAGAGATCCGCATGCACATCATTACCCACGCCCAGGACGCCGGGACCACCCGCCCCGGCCTCCCGTCGAGGCCGATCCCGCACGAGCGCGACGGGCGCCAGCCGGCTCCCGAGCCCGCGGCCCGCCCGCACCCCCAGCAGCAGGACCGCGTCGCCGCCCTGCACCAGCTCGTGCGTCACCTGACGGCCGACGGCGACACGCGAGCCGCGCAGGCCGGACGCCGCGCCCGCCGCACCCTCGCCGAGATGGCGGTGGCCTCATGACCGCCACGATCACAAGCACGGTCGGCCTGACCGACGCCGAGCGCGAAGAACTGTCCCGCAAGAACGCGGAGCAGAACCGGCGCTCGGAGCAGAACCGCCGGTGAGCGACACGCCGCGTCCGCGTGACGCTCTGTACGACCGGTACATGAAGGCCGCCGCCGCCCGCCGCGCACACAGTGCGACCTGCACCCAGTGCTCGCCGGACGCGCCGCGATGCGAGGACGGCCAGCACCTGGAAGCCGAGTTCAAGCGGTTCCAGGACGCCTACCTCGCCCGCCTGCGGAAACAGCGCTGATCCCGGCGCGCCCGCCGCTCCGTCGCCTTCCCGGCCCCGGAGCGGCGGGCGCGCCGGGCCCTTCACTTCGGCCACTTCGGCCGCCATCACGAGCTTGAGGAGTTGCCGTGCACGCCAGTGCCCAGAGCACCACCACCATCACGACGTTTCAGCAGGACGACTTCGTGCTGTACCGCAGCCCGTCCCTGTTCTGGACGGGGAAGGCCGGTCACACCTTCGTGTGCCGGGTCGAGCGGTGCCGGATGGACGGCAGGTACGACCTGACGGCCGTGGCCACAGGCGACTTCGTCCCTGCTGCCCGCCCGGAGTACATGCGCCTGCTGTCCTCGGCCGACGCGATGGCCGACATCGACACCGCCCCGCTGAGGGCCGGTGACGCGGCCGACGGCATGAACGCCGCCGCGCTCGCCTGGCTCACCCAGCAGCACACGACGGTCAACCAGTCGCCGCTGCTGCCCGGCCAGCAGGCCTGAACCCACGGCCCGTGAACCTCGCCGCCCCCGACTCCCCGGGGGCGGCCTCGACCTGGAAGGAGGCGGCGTGGCCGCCACCCGCCGCAATAAGAGGCCCGCCCGTAGGAAGACGTCCCGCCCGGGGCCGCCGCGCGCCGAGGCCGAGCAGCTGCCGCCCGACGCGGACTCTGCCCTCACCGCACCGCCTCTGGCGGCTGACCCGGTCGCGGCTGATGCTGCCGACCGCGCCGCCGACCTGCGGGACCTGGCCGCCGACGCTGCTGCCCGCCTCCTGGCCGACAGTGAGGCCCGCGCCGCCGAACTGCTGGACGGCGCCCGCTCGGAGGCGGCCTCGGTGATCGAGGCGGCCACCACCGAGCAGTCCCGCCTCCTGGCCGCCGCCGCGACGGACGCCGACCGGGTCCGTACGGAGGCCGCCACGACTGCGGCCGCCGCCGACCAGGTCCGGGCCGCCGCCGAAGCGACGGCGGAGCAGCTGCTCGCCGACGCGCGCCGCCAGGCGCAGGAGGTCACCACCACTGCGGCCGCGCAGGCGGAACAGGTCCGCACCGAGGCGGCGCAGGCCGCCGCGAAGGCTCTCGCCGACGCGGAGAGCGTGCGCACCGAGCTGCTGGCCGGTGCGGAGCGCACCGCGGCTGAGACCCGTACTCGTGCGACGACCGACGCCGACCAGGTGCTGGAGCGGGCGCGGGGCGAGGCCGACCGGATGCGCGAGAGCGCGGACGGCCAGGCCATGCAGATCCGAGCCGGAGCCGAGAAGACGGCGGCCGGGCTTCGCCAGGACGCCGAGCGCGCCCTGACCGACGCCCGTACCTCCGCCGAGGAGCTGCGGGCAGCCACGGACAGGGACGTCGCCCGGCTGCGCGAGCAGGCCGAGACGGACGCGGCGGCGGCCCGGGAGGCGGCGGCCACGGCCACGGCCGAGAAGGCCGCCGCCGAACAGGCCCGCGCCGAAGCGGACCGGGTCCTGGAGGCGGCGACGCAGCGCACCGTGCAGCGGGCGCGACGCCGGGAGATCCGGACCGAGTCGCGCGCCAAGCGCCGCAAGGCCCGCGATGAGGCCCGCCCCACCGGCGGGGTGCCGCCGCTGTCCAGTCAGGAGCTGGTGCTGGTTGTCGGGATCGTCCTGGCGGCCGCGATCGTCTCCACCCTTGGACTGCTGTCCTCCTACACCGCGCTGGAGACCAAGGCCGCCTCCTGGGGCTGGGACTGGCCGTGGCTGCTCCCCGTCGGCATCGACGTCGCGATCCCCGCGTTCACCGGCGCCAACCTCATCCTCATCCGGATGGGCATGGAGCTGCGCTGGATCCGCTGGGTGCCCCGCGCGCTGACGGCGGTGACGGTCTATCTGAACTGGCAGGCGTCGACCACCCCCGGAGGCCGCATCGGGCATGCCGCCCTCACGCTGCTCTGGGTGATCTTCTCCGAGATCGCCTCGCACGTGTACGGCACGCGGATCGGCGCGGTCACCGGCAAGAGGCGGATGGAGACGGTGCGCCGCTCCCGCTGGATCCTCGCCCCGATCCCCACCGCCCGGCTGCGCCGCCGAATGATCCTGTGGGAGATCACCTCCTACGAGGAGGCGCTCACCCGCCTCCAGGAGCAGACCTACCTGCGAGCACAGCTCAAGGAGACCTACGGACGCCGGTGGCGGAGCAAGGCTCCGCTGGAGCAGCGGATGGCGCTCAAGCTCGGCGAGGCGCCCGCCGCGCTCGCCGACACGCTCACCCCCCAGGACGCCCCCACCATCGAGCGAGCGGACACCGAGCACACCCACCCCGAGGCGAGCACGCTCACCTCCTCACCGGTGCGCGGCGCTCACCCCGAGCTGAGCGCGCTCACCGAGCAGACGGCGGGCGGTGAGCGTGAGCGCCCGGCGCTCACCTCCGGCGCTCACCGAGGTGAGCGTGCCCCGCAGGCAACAGACGCTCAGCGAGCGGAGGACGCTCGTACGCGCAGCGAGACCGAGGCGCTCACCGAGCGCCGCCACGCTCGCATCCGCCTCCTCTACACCGAGCTCGGGCGCCGCCCCCACTGGCACGAGATCCGCGACGCGCTCACCGACGCGGCCCTGTCCGACAAGCCGGTCTCGCGCCCGACCGCCCAGCGCTTGCGCGCTCAGGTCGAAGAGGCCGCCCCGCTCGCCAGTGAGCGCCCGGTGAGCGCCGAGGCGCCCACCGCCTGACCCCTCCTGCCGCTCATGGTCGCCACCGGCCCGCGCTCGCCGAGCGCTCCGGTGACGGCCACGGTCGGCGGGCCCCGACTCCTGACCGCCCCCTCGTCTCCCCCATCCCAGGAACCCCCCCCCCCCCCCCCCCCCCCCCCCCCCCCCCCCCCCCCCCCCCCCCCCCCCCCCCCCCCCCCGCCCAGCGCTTGCGCGCTCAGGTCGAAGAGGCCGCCC
>NZ_JASKYR010000599.1:0-6251 GCF_041028215.1 Streptomyces flavofungini | reverse complement strand
GTGTACTGCTCGCCGAGGGCCGCGGGGGCACCGTCGTCCGGGTCCTTGAAGTAGAAGGCGAGTTCCGGGAGGGGGCCGGTGATGCCGCGTTCGTGGGCCCGGGCGGTCAGGCGGGCGAGGTCGATGACGAGCGGTGCGGCGAGGGCGGAGTCGCAGCCCTGCCAGGTGGTCTGGAGCACCATGCGGGTGCCGAGGAAGCCGTCGAAGGCGATGTGGTCCCAGGCGGTCTTCCAGTCGCCGAGGGAGGGCACGTCGTCGATGTGGACCTGGCCCTCGGGGGTGGTGCCGAGGGTGTCGGCGAGGACGCGTTCCTTGCCCGCGTTCTTGGCGGCGGCGGCCGCGGGGTCGGCGAGGGCGGCGCCGTCGCCGCCGCCGAGGAGGTTGGTGCCGGACCAGGCGCGTACGGCGAGGGCGCGTTGGGCGAACATCGGGCCGAGCACCGACCGCAGGAGCGTCTGACCGGTCTTGCCGTCGCGTCCGGCGTGGGGCAGCCCGGCGGTGCGGGCCGCGTCGGCGAGGGCGGGGTGGTGCAGGCCGGTGGAGGGGGTGAAGTTCACATACGGGCAACCAGCCCTGAGTGCCGCGGCGGCGTAGAGGGAGCTGGCGGGCAGCCGGTCCGTGCCGTCATGGAGCGGTTCGGTCGAGGCCACGTTCACCACGACCGTGCGGGCCAGGCCCCGGCGCCGGGTGAAGTCGCGGATGTCCTCCGCGAAGGCGGCCGTCAGTTCCTCGTCGGTGCGGGTGTCGCCCGGCAGGGGGCCGCCGGGGCGGATCTCGGTGTCGGCCGCGGTGAGTTCGGCGTGGACGGCCGAGGGGAGGCCGTGCGGCAGGACGCCGCCCGCGGCGAGTTCCTCGGCGCGCTTGGGCAGGGGGCAGTGCGCGGTGTCGTGGCCGCCGAAGACGAGCGACGACAACGTTGGCAGGCCACTGTCGGCGAAGGGAGGTGTCTCCGTGACCATGCCGGTGGGTGGGTGGAGCCCGGCGGCCACCGCCGCACATCCCGCGACGGCGGTGGTCGCGACCGAACCGCGGGCGCCGATCAGCCAGACGCCGACGGAAGAGCTGGAGAGCGCGGATGTGGACATGGATGCCTCCTGCCATGACGCGAGGGACACGCGCCGTGAGGTACAGATGACGTAGGGGACATGGAGCGGGGTGCGGGTGCGGTGGGTCGAAGACGGCGGGCGGAGGTCCGGCGTCCTCCGCCCGCCGTCGTCTAGCGGCCCCCTCCCGGGCCTGGCTTCGGTGCGGAGGAGGCGGGTGGCGGGGCCAGTTCCTTCAGGCGGATGTTCCGGAAGGAGACCTCATCGGAGTCACCGTGGTTCTGGATGCCGATGTGCCCCTGGCGCAGGCTGCGTGCCGGGTCGGTGTTGGTGAAATCGTTGATCTTGACACCGTTGAGGTAGACGCGAAGGCGTTCGCCCTCGACGCGGATCTCGTAGGTGTTCCACTCCCCCGGCGGGTTCAGCGCCTTGTCGCGCTTGCCGAGGTCGGCGGATTTGAAGCCGTAGACGGAGCCCGTGGTCTTCTCGGGGGCGTCGGTGGCGTCGATCTGGATCTCGTAGCCGTTGTTGACGGCGGACCAGGGGTCGTCGGAGGGCGGGAAGCCCACGAAGACCCCGGAGTTGTCGTCACCGGCCATCCGCCAGTCCAGCTTGAGCGAGTACGAGCCGAGCTCGCGCCGGTCGTACCAGAGCATGCCCATGCCGCCGACGGTCGACAGCGTCCCGTCGTCCTCCTTGAGGGCGAAGGAGCCGGGGCCCGCCTGTTTCCAGGCGCCGAGCGAGGCCGCCGTGCCGTCGAAGATCTGCGTGTAGCCCTTCTCGGGCCGGCAGTCCGCCTGGGCGGCGCCGGCCGCCCAGCGGATGCCGCCGAGGAGGTGCTGCCGGAAGGCCGGTTCGGCGTAGGACTCCTTGGTGTGGCCGCCTCCGGTGTAGAAGGAGCGGCCGCCCTCGTACTCCTGGCACCAGGCGATCGGGTGGTCGCCCGGCATGGAGCCGCCGGAGTAGGAGGATTCGTCGAGGGTGGCGAGCACGCGGGCCCGCTCGCGCGGATTGGAGCGGTAGTTGTACCACTCGTCGGTGCGTTCCCAGGCGCCGCTGCCCAGGTGGGCGGTGGCGGGGTGGGCGTGGTCCTCGACGTGGACCTTGGCCTGCTGGATCGCGGGGTGCGACTGGAAGTAGGCGCCCGCGAGTCCGCCGTAGAAGGGCCAGTCGTACTCGGTGTCGGCGGCGGCGTGCACGCCGACGTAGGCGCCGCCGCCCCGGACGTAGCGTTCGAAGGCGCTCTGCTGGGCGGCGTTCAGGACGTCGCCGGTGGTGGAGAGCCAGACGACGGCGTCGTAGCGGCTGAGGTTCTTGGTGGTGAAGGCTCCGGCGTTCTCGGTGGCGTCGACGGTGAAGCCGTTCGCCGCGCCGAGTTCCCTGACGGTCTGGATGCCCGCCGGGATCGAGTCGTGCCGGAAGCCCGCCGTCCTGGAGAAGACGAGCACCCTTTCGCCCGCCTTGGCGCCGCCGTGTCCTGGCTCGGAGGCCGCGGGGCCCGACACGCATCCGATGAGCAGAGCGGCGGCCGCGGTCGCGGTGAGGAGCCGAGCTCGTCTGCGCATGGTGGTCACTCCCTCTCAGTGGGTGCGGTTCTTCGCCGTGGCCGAGGTGGTGAAGGTGAAGTCGTCGACGTCGTAGAGCGCGCCCGATCCGCTGCCCCTGAAGACCAGGTAGAGCGTGGTGGTCCTGGTCGGCGGCTTCGAGAGGGTGGCGCTGACGTCGGCGTACGTCTCCCATGAGCCGGTCGGCGCGACCTTCGCGGTGCCGAGCAGCCTGCCGGTCGCCGAGCCGCTGCGGACCTCCAGGGTGCCGCCGGAGCCCGCGGAGGCGACGCGCGCGGTCAGCTTGGTGGCGTTGCCGAGGAGGTAGGGCTCGAAGGAGATCCAGTCGCCGTTGTGGATGTCGCCGACCGTCTTGCCGCCGTGGGCGGGGGTGTGGCTGACGACGGAGACGCCCTTGGCGTCGTTGTAGTGCTCGCCCTGGCGGTGCTTGGGCTGGACGACGTTCTGGTCGTGGGTGGTCAGCGCGGGCTGGCCGTTCGCGCCCTTGTCGGTGTACTCGGCGTCGAAGACACCGAAGATGTTGGCGTTCGGGTCGTGCTCGCCGTCGGCGGAGGTCTGGATGGTCCCGGAGCAGCCGTTGGCGGAGGTCACGGGGTGGCCGTGGCTGTCGTGGCCGAGGATGTGGGTGACCTTCACCTTGGCGCAGTCGACGGGTCCGTCCTCCGGGTCGGTGACCTTGACCTTGAAGGGCACCTTGTCGCCGAAGGTGAAGAGCTGGCCGTCACCGGGGAGCTCCAGGGTGACCTTGGGCGCGGTGTTGCCGACGGTGAGGTGGGCGCTGGCGGAGCCGGTGCGTCCGGTGGAGTCCTTGACCGTCACGGTGGCGGTGTAGACACCGTTCTTCTTGTACGTGTACGTGGGGTTCTGCTGGGTGGACTTGCCGCCGTCGCCGAAGTCCCAGGCGTAGGTCAGGGTGCCGCCCTCGGCGTCCGTGGCCTTCGCGGTGAACTTGGTGCGCAGCGGGGCCTGGCCGCTGGTGACCGAGGCGCTCGCCTCGGCGACCGGGGAGTGGCCCTCGGTGGCGTTCTCGATGCGGTAGAGCCCGGAGTTCTCGTCGCCGCCGAACCAGGCGGTGCCGTAGTCGAGGACGTAGAGGGCGCCGTCGGGGCCGAACTCCATGTCCATCACCTGGGTTCCCGTCCACGGGAAGGGGTTGATGGACCGCACGGCGCCGTCCGAGCCGTGTTCGATGCGCTTGATCCAGCGGCGGCCGAACTCACCGGCGAAGAAGTCGCCGTCGTAGGCCTCGGGGAACTTCACGGGCGAGGTGCTGGCCGCGTCGTAGCGGTAGACCGGGCCGCCCATGGGGGATTCGGAGCCGGAGCCGAACTCGGGGACGGAGCCGCCGTCGTACGGTATCCACGCTTCCTGGGCGGGCGGCAGGTCGGTGAGGCCGGTGTTGTGCGGCGAGTCGTTCCTGGGGGCCGCGCAGTCGAAGGTGGCACCCGAGGTGCCGGTGGCGAAGTCGTAGTCGACGTAGGGGTCGTTCTTGCCGGTGCAGAACGGCCAGCCGAAGTTGCCCGCCTTGGTCACCCGGGCGAACTCGACCTGCCCGGCGGGGCCGCGCTTGGGGTCGGCGGCGCCCGCGTCGGGGCCGTAGTCACCGACGTAGACGGTTCCGGTGGGCTTGTCGACGCTCATCCGGAAGGGGTTGCGGAAGCCCATCGCGTAGATTTCGGGGCGGGTCTTCTCGGTGCCCTTGGCGAAGAGGTTGCCGTCGGGGACGGTGTAGCTGCCGTCGTCGGCGACCTTGACGCGCAGGATCTTGCCGCGCAGGTCGTTGGTGTTGCCGGCGCTGCGCCGCGCGTCGAAGGCGGGGTTGCGGGTGGAGCGCTCGTCGATGGGTGTGAAGCCGTCGGAGGCGAAGGGGTTGGAGTCGTCGCCGGTCGACAGGTAGAGGTTGCCGTCCTTGTCGAAGTCGATGTCGCCGCCGACGTGGCAGCAGGTGCCGCGGCTGGCGGGGACGTCGAGGACCTTCTTCTCGCTGGCGTTGTCGAGCGTGCCGTCGGCCTTGAGGACGAAGCGGGAAAGGCGGTTGACGCCGTCGAACTTCTTGAAGTCCTCGGCGGTGCCGTTCTCCGGGGCGTCTCCCGCGGGGGTGTCGAGCGGCGGCGCGTAGTAGAGGAAGATCGCCCGGTTGTCCTTGAAATTCGGGTCGATGCCGACGCCCTGGAGGCCTTCCTCGTCGTGCGAGTAGACCGGTATCTTGCCCGCGACCTTGGTGTTGCCCGCGGCGTCGGTCAGGCGCAGCGTGCCGTCCCGCGAGGTGTGCAGGACCGAGCGGTCGGGGAGTACGGCGAGTGTCATCGGCTCACCGGTCTCGGCCGCGCCCTTGGCGAGGGTGACCTGCTGGAAGTCTTCGGCGACGGGGGCGGCCGWSRCGGGCGGGTCCGCGGGGACGGCACCGGCGTGGGGTACGGCGAGGGCCAGTGAGGCACCGGTGAGCAGGGTGCCGGTCAGCAGGGCGAGGGCTTGGTGGAGTCTCGGGCGTTTCCTGTGCACGGAAGTTCCTCCGGAAGGGGGACGGTCGTACGCGGGTGCTTGCGCCGTGCGCCGGGGTGCGCCGTCACCCCGGTCCATTCATGTCCTGTACACCTCACAGGACGGTAGCCACGTTTGTCCCGGGCGGAAAGCCCTTGCGCGCCATTGAAGTTGAACTTTTTCCTGTCGCTGGACAAACAAGGCGGGCCGTCACCGGCCCGCCCGTGACATGCCTCAGTCCGAGCCGCCGAACGCCGCGTCGAACGACGCCGTCGGGGCCTCGAAGTCGTACGCCTTGAGGCGCTTGAGGGCCTCCGGGGCGCCCTGGAGGCGGTCCATGCCCGCGTCCTCCCACTCCACCGAGACGGGGCCCTCGTAGGCGATCGAGCGCAGCATGCGGAAGACGTCCTCCCACGGCACGTTCCCGTGGCCCGCCGACACGAAGTCCCAGCCGCGCCGGGGGTCGCCCCAGGGCAGGTGGGAGCCGAGGCGGCCGTTGCGGCCGTCCAGGCGGCGCCGGGCCTCCTTGCGGTCGACGTGGTAGATGCGGTCGCGGAAGTCGTACAGGAACCCGACCGGGTCGAGGTCCTGCCAGACGAAGTGCGAGGGGTCGAAGTTCAGGCCGAAGGCGGCCCGGTGGCTGACCGCCTCCAGGGCCTTCTTCGTGGTCCAGTAGTCGTAGGCGATCTCCGAGGGGTGCACCTCGTGGGCGAACCGGACGCCCTGGGCGTCGAAGACGTCCAGGATCGGGTTCCAGCGGTCGGCGAAGTCCTCGTACCCCCGCTCGATCATGCGGTCGGGGACCGGCGGGAACATCGCGACCAGGTGCCAGATCGAGGACCCCGTGAAGCCGACCACCGTGTCGACGCCGAAGGCCGCGGCGGCCCGTGCCGTGTCCTCGATCTCGGCGGCGGCCCGCTGCCGCACCCCCTCCGCCTCGCCGTCGCCCCAGATGCGGGCGGGCAGGATCGCCTGGTGGCGCTCGTCGATGATCGCGTCGCAGACGGCCTGCCCGACGAGGTGGTTGGAGATCGCCCAGCACTTGAGCCCGTACTTGTCGAGCAGGGCGTGCCGCCCGTCGATGTACGCGGGGTCGGCGAGCGCCTTGTCGACCTCGAAGTGGTCGCCCCAGCAGGCGAGTTCCAGACCGTCGTAGCCGAAG
>NZ_JASKYR010000598.1:0-4942 GCF_041028215.1 Streptomyces flavofungini | reverse complement strand
TCCCCGCGCTGCGCGACACCGGCGCCGGTCTGCCCGCGGCCCACGGTGAGACCTGGCTGCTCGCGCTCTGCCCGGCCGCCGGGGCCGCCGCGCTCGTGGCGCTCGCGGGGTGCGCCGCGGCGGCCGGCGGCCTGCTCGCGCGCTGGGCGCCGTCCTCGGCGTGCTGCGGGAGGCCGGGGACGCCCGCGGCACGGCACCCGCGCCCACCCTCGCCACCGATCTCGACGGCCTGCTCCGCCGCACCCGGGCGGGCGGCCTGCGCGTGCGCGCCACCGTCGGCGTGGACCCCGCCGAGCTGCCCCCGCTGGTCTCCCGCGAGGCCTACCGCATCGTCCAGGAGGCCCTGAGCAACGCCCTGCGGCACGGCGGCGACGGCGCCCCGGTGACGTTGCGCGTCGCCCTGGCGGGACCCGGCCTCACCGTCACGGCCGAGAACCCGCTGCCCGGCCGCTCCCCCGCCGCCAGGACCGGCGGCGGCCACGGCCTGCGCGGCATCACCGACAGGGCCCGGCTGCTCGGGGGCACGGCGGAGGCCGGACCCGCCGGTGACGTGTGGCGCCTGACCGTACGACTTCCCCTGACCTGACCCGCACGACCTGCCCTGACCTGACCGTACGACTCGCACTGAAGGGACCCGCATGACGACCACGCCCGAAGGCGCGGACCCCGGCCGCGCGGCCATCCGCGTCGTCCTCGCCGACGACGAGCGCATGGTGCGCACCGCCCTGCGCGCGATCCTCTCCGCCGAGCCCGGCATGGAGGTCGTCGGCGAGGCGTCGACCGGCGCGGAGGTGGTCTCCGTCGTCCGGGAGCTGCGGCCGGACGTGGTCCTGATGGACGTACGGATGCCGGAGACCGACGGCATCCGCGCCACGGAGCAGATTCTGCGCACGATGCCGGAGCCGCCGCGCATCGTCGTCGTGACGACCTTCGAGAACGACTCCTACGTGTACGACGCACTGCGCGCGGGCGCCTCCGGGTTCCTCATCAAGCGCGCGGACGCGGATGCCCTCGTCCAGGCGGTGCGCGTCGTCGCGCACAGCGACTCCCTGCTCTTCCCCGCCGCCGTGCGGGCCCTCGCCGCCGAGCACGGCCGCCCGCAGCCCGAGCCGCCCGCCTGGGTGGCCAGGCTCACCGGCCGGGAGAGCGAGGTGCTGCGCTGGATGGCGGCGGGCCTGACCAACGCGGAGATCGCCGGGCGGATGGGCGTGGGCGCGGCCACGGTGAAGACGCATGTGGCCTCGGTGCTCGCCAAGACGGGCGCCCGGGACCGCACCCAGGCGGTGATCGCCGCGTACGAGTCGGGCTTCATGAGCGCCGGGTGAACGCCGCCTTCCGCCGGGCCCGGTCTCTCTGAGAACTGTCTGAGAAAACGGTCCCAAGCCCCCCAGAGGGGAACGAACCGCTCCCCGGGGCTCGTCTCTCCGTAAGAGATGAACAAGACGATCAGACACGCCTCGGTCTTCGCGCTGCTGCTCGTGCTCGCCCTGCTCCTGCGGGCGACGTGGGTGCAGTTCCACGACTCGAAGGCGCTCGCGGACGACAAGCACAACCGGCGCAACGCGATCGAGCAGTACGCGGCCCCGCTGGGCGACATCATCGTGGGCGGTGAGGCCGTCACCGGCTCCGCGCGGACGAAGGGGGGCGACCTCGCCTACAAGCGCACGTACAAGAACGGCGACCTCTACTCCCCCGTCACCGGCTACAGCTCACAGGTGTACGGGGCGACGCAGCTGGAGGGCATTTACAAGGACCTCCTCGACGGCACGGACAACCGTCTGAAGAACCCGCTCGACACGGTCACCAACAAGCGGGCCGACCCCGGCGACGTCGTGACGACCATCGACCCGGCGGTGCAGAAGGCCGGGTACAAGGCGCTGGGCGACACCAAGGGCGCGGCGGTCGCCCTGGACCCGAAGACCGGCCGCGTCCTCGGCATGGTCTCGACGCCCTCCTACGACCCGTCGCGGATCAGCGGCTCCACGGACTCCAAGGCGTGGAAGGAGCTGACGACGGACGAGGAGAAGCCGATGGTGAACCGCGCCCTGCGCCAGCCGCTCCCGCCCGGCTCGACGTTCAAGCTGGTCGTCGCGGCGGCGGCGCTGGAGGACGGTCTCTACGACTCGGTGGACTCAAGGACCGACAGCCCGAACCCCTACACCCTGCCGGGCACGTCGACGGTCCTGCGCAACGAGAACCGGTCGGCACCCTGCGAGAACGCCGACATCCGCACGGGCCTGCAGTACTCCTGCAACAACGTCTTCGCCAAGATGGCCGTGGACCTCGGCCAGGACAAGGTGAAGGCGATGGCGGAGAAGCTCGGCTTCAACGCCGACAAGCTGGATATCCCGGTGCGCGCGGGCAAGAGCGTCTACCCCTCGGACATGGACAAGGCGCAGACGGGCCTCTCCGGCATCGGCCAGTTCGACGTGACGGCGACGCCGCTGCAGATGTCGATGGTCTCCGCGGCCATCGCCAACGGCGGCGAGCTGGCCAAGCCGCACATGGTCGCGCAGATCACCGACTCGGGCGGCGACGTCCTGGAGAAGTACGGCGACGACGACGGGCAGCGCGTGATGGACGAGTCCACCGCCAAGGGCCTCCAGTCCGCCATGGAGACGGTCGTCCAGAAGGGCACCGGGTCGAACGCGCGGATCGCGGGCGCGACGGTCGGCGGCAAGACGGGCACGGCCCAGCACGGCGAGAACAACAGCAAGACGCCGTACGCCTGGTTCACGTCGTACGCCAAGGGCGGTGACGGCAAGGAGGTCGCGGTCGCCGTGATGATCGAGTCCTCCAGCGCGGCCCGCGACGAGGTCAGCGGCAACGGCCTCGCGGCGCCGATCGCCAAGGCGATGATGTCGGCGGCGCTGAAGTCCTGAGGTCCCGGCCATACGAGGGACCGGGACCGGCTTCGCGAAGGACCGGGACCGGCGCCTCAGGGCCGGGACCGGCGCCCCCGCAGGGCCTGGAGCGCGAAGCCCACACCCAGGGCCACCGCCGCGCCCGTGACGGCGCCCACCACGAGACCGAGGCCGGTACGCGCGTCGCCGTCCTCCACGGCCGCCGCGACGCCCGCCACGACCAGCGCGGCGGCGAGCACGGCGAGCAGCACATGGAACTTCCGGCTGAAGAACCGGGACCGCTCCGGCACCGGCGGCGGGGACGCGACCCGGGCGGCGGGGCCGAGGCTCGCCGCCCGGGGCCGCTTGAAGTAGGCGTAGATCACCCAGTTCCCGCAGGCCTCCCAGCCGTCGGGGGCGAGCCGCTCGTCGAGGCCCTCGCGGCCGCGGGTGACCAGCTCGCGCCGGTACTCCCAGCGCTGCGGCTGGGCAAGGTCGCGGTGGCTGACGAAGCGCCCGAGGGCGTCGACGCGCTGGACCTCCCAGCCCTCGTCGCCGAAGCGGTTCAGGAGGTCCTCGTCGACGTAGGTGTCGGCGGTCCAGCGCCAGGTCTCCACCTCCTCGCCCGGGGCGGCCGGTGCCCGCACCCCCGTGGCGGGCACCAGCTGCCGGGCGAACTCCCCGGCCGGGCCGAACTCGGCCTCGGCGTCCTCGGCGCCCGACTCCGCGAGGTGCGCCGCCAGGTCCTCGACGGTGGCCTCGACCCGGTCGGCGGGCAGGCCGAGCGCCAGCAGCCGCTCGGCGAGGTCGAGGAGGTACCCGTCCCGTTCGTGCTGGGCGTCGGTGCCGCTCGCGTTCATCGTGCCTCCACTCCCGCCTTTGCGAGTGCGTCGCGTACGGAGGTGCCGAAGGCGAGCCAGCGGCCGCCCTGTTCGCCGAGGGTGGCGCGGCCGTCCTCGGTGAGCCGGTAGTAGCGCCGCCCGGGGCCTTTCTCGGTGGCCCGGAACTCGGCGTCGACCAGGCCCGCTTCCTCAAGGCGGTTGAGCACCGGGTAGAGCGTGCCGCCCTTGATCTGGCCGAAGCCCGCGGCGCCGAGGGCTTTGGCGATCTCGTAGCCGTAGCTCTCGCCGTCGGTGAGGGCGGCGAGCACGAGGAGGTCGAGCACTCCCTTGAACCAGCTTGCCCGTCGGTCGGTCACGTGGGTCTGCCTTTCTCAGGCGGCCGTAGCCGCGAGCGGCTTCTTGGGCGCGGGCAGCGTCAGATCGCGCACGGAGAGGAGGACGTGCACGGCGGCGGGGAGCAGCAGGCTGCCGGTGGCGAGGTAGAGGCCGGTGAAGACCGTCCCGAAGAGGGCGAAGACGGCGATGCCCTGGCGGCCCTGGTAGAAGCCCGCGACCGCGTAGACGACGACGGAGAGGGCCGCGGCCGCGTAGAGGTTCAGGCCGAGGGCGCCGACGCCGAAGGCGATCAGGAGGCCCCGGTAGACCAGTTCGGCGCAGAGGCCGTCCGTGACGGCGACGGCTACGGCGAGCCCGCGCTCCTCGGCCGCGCGCGGCAGCATCGCCTCGATGGCGGCGAGCCCGGGTACGTTCTTGCCCCGCCGGACGAGGTCGCGAAAGGTGCGCCCGGACTTCACGGCGACGGCGCCGACGGCGAGTACCCCGATCACCGTGACGACGGGGCTCTCCGGCGCCGCGAGCCCGAGGTCGGCGGCGCGCACGCCGGGCGAGAGGAGCAGCGCGGCGACGGCGAGGGCGGCGAAGGACGCCCACAGGGCGAGCACGGCGCTGAAGTAGCGCACGAGAGCGCGGGGTTCGATGTCCCTGCGCCGGGCCAGCGAGCCGTACATCCGCCGGCCCGCCCAGGGCTCACCGAACAGCAGGTACGCGGCGAGCGCGGCGGTGACGGCCGTGGCGGCGGCCGAGAAGTCCGGCGACATGTCCGGCGAGATGGTCATGGAAGTCCCCCTGCCCTGAGCGGCCGTGCCTCTGCACGGCTGAGCTACCTAGACCGTATGGCAACCTAGTCAGGTTTGCAACCTATCTCGCTGTGCCGACTCACCTCCGGTGCCCCCGAGGCCCCCGCCGCCGCGCCAGTCC
>NZ_JASKYR010000597.1:0-5182 GCF_041028215.1 Streptomyces flavofungini | reverse complement strand
GCCCGTGCACCGTGCCCTGCTCGACCCGCAGGTCGAAGCCGTCGAGGGCGTCCTTGTCGCGGTACCTCTTCCGCAGTCCCTCGGCCCGTACCGCGAAGCCGTCGCCGTTCATCGCCCGCCCGGGAGATCGCTGGTCGCACACCTACTGGGTCCCCCCCCCCCCCCCCCCCCCCCCCCCCCCCCCCCCCCCCCCCCCCCCCCCCCCCCCCCCCCCCCCCCCCCCCCCCCCCCCCCCCCCCCCCCCCCCCCCCCCCCCCCCCCCCCCCCCCCGCTTCGCCCTGCGGGACCTGGCCCAGCGGCTCGCGGGGCCCGGCATGGCGATCAGCGTCCATCTGGAGCCGACACCGCTGCCGCCGCTGCCCGCCCCGGTCGAGGGCGCCGTCTACCGCATCGCGGCCGAGGCCCTGGCCAACGCCGTACGGCACGCGGGGGCCGCACGGTGCGAGGTCAGGGTCGCCGCGGGCCGCTCCACCGCCCTGCTCACCGTCAGCGACAACGGTTCGGGGCTGCCCGCACAGGTGCGCCCGGGAGGTGTCGGGCTCGGCTCGATGGCGGAGCGGGCGCGGGAGGTGGGCGGCTCCTTCGAGGTGGTCAGCGACGCCCGGGGCACGAGCGTACGGGCGCTGCTGCCGACCGGGGGCGAGACGGCCGAGCCCGTCCCGCGGGCGGACGGGACGCGGACGGGACAGGGAAGGGACCGCTGACTCATCCCTCCGGGACAGCGGGCGCCCGAAGCTGATCAGGAGCACCGGACGCATGCGCGGCGGGCCCCCGACGGGCCTGGCGCCGGGGTGCGCCGGACCAGCGAGGGAGACCACATGGACATCACCAGGGCGTGGAGAGACGCCGATTACCGCGCGGCACTGAGTCCCGCACAACGGGCCGCGCTCCCCGCCAACCCCGCGGGCGCCGTCGAACTGGACGACCAGGAGCTGGCCGACCTCGCCGGAGGCACCGGGAGCGTCTGCGCCCTCACCGTCTCGGTCTGTGTGACCGGCGTGGCGGGCTGCTGGACCCTGAACAACACGGTGTGCAACGGCACCTGCGGGTGGAGCGGCACGAAGGGGTGCTGTGGCTGACATCGCCCGGGCATGGCGAGATGCCGAGTACCGCGCGTCGCTGCCCCCCGAGCAGCGCGCCGCCGTCCCCGCCCACCCGGCGGGGGCCGYCGAACTGGACGACCTGGAACCCCGCTCACCGACTCATGACGAAGGGAAGTACCCCATGGACATCGTGCGCTCCTGGAAGGACCCGGAGTACCGGTCCTCGCTCTCGGAGGACGAACTGCGCGTGCTGCCCGGCCATCCGTGCGGCCCGGTCGAGCTCTCCGACGAAGCGCTGGCGCTGGTGGCCGGTGCCAGAACCGAGCAGCTGAACACCGCGGGCTGCTGCGCGGGCACCAGTTCCAACACCAACTGCGGCGGTCATCAGACCTGCTGCAAGGTGACCGAACGCTGCTACACGTGCAGCGGCGCGGCCTGCCACTAGGGCCTTGCCGCGACCGCGGACACCATCCGATCAAGAAGACCGCAGAAGCCCACACAAGACCGCAGAAGACCGCAGAAGACCACGGAAGACCACGGGGACCCCACATGACCAGCGAAAGCGCGGTCCGTCCGCTCGCCCCCACCGGCCCTGACCCAGCCGCGTGGCATCTCGCGTCCACCCTGGCCGAACGCCTCGAACGCACCGCTCTCGGCCGTCCCGCCTCGGCCGTGGACACCGAGCGCGGCCGACGGCGCCTCGCCCGGTGGAAGGAGGAGAAGTTCTACACCTTCACGCCCGAGCGGCTGGAGAGGTGGCTGGACTCGCTCGGCCTCGCCGAGGCCGACTTCGCCGGTCTCCTCGGCGAGACACGGGAGTCGGTGGCCGCCCGCTTCACCGGCCCCCCGGAGTACGTACGCGCCATCGAGCGCGCCTGGGCGGCCGGGTGCTCGACGGAACGCCCGGTCGAACGCGGGTTCCTCACGCTGGTCGCGCCCCTCATCGACGACGGCGAGCGCCGCATCAGGGCCGCCCTGGCCGGGCTCGTCGCGGAGCACCCGAGCGAGCACATCAGGGGCGACCTGCTCGCCGAGCAGCTCTGCCTGCCGCCCGTCGGCCTGACCGGCGTGCTCAGCCGCACCCTCGTCCTCGAACTGAACGTCCTGCGCGTGCGGGGCGGCCTCACCGGCGAGACGCCGGAGGACAGGTTCAAGGACTTCCTGCGCGGCCTTGCCGATCCCGCGTACGCCCTCGGCCTGCTCAAGGACTATCCGGTCCTCGCCCGGGACCTCGTACGCGTCGTGGACAACTGGGTGTGCACCAGGGTCGAGTTCGCCCGGCACCTGCTGACCGGCCTGCCCGAGCTGCTGGCACGTCTCGGCACCCCCGAGACCCTCGGCGCCGTGCGCGAGGTCGTCTTCAACGCCGGGGACTCCCACCGGAGCGGGCGCTCGGTGGCCATCGTGCGTTTCGCGGACGGCCGGAAGGTGGTCTACAAGCCGCGCTCCCTTGCGGTCGACGTCCACTTCCAGGACCTGCTGCGACGGCTCAACACCCTCGGCGTGCGGCCCGGACTCCGTACGCTGTGGATCGTGGACCACGGCGACCACGGCTGGACGGAGTTCGCCGCCACCGGCGGCTGCGCCGACCGCGACGGTGTCGCCCGCTTCTACCGGCGCCAGGGCACCTACCTCGCGCTGCTGCACTGCCTGGCCGCCACCGACTTCCACTACGAGAACCTGATCGCCTCGGGTGAACACCCCGTCCTCGTCGACCTGGAGGCGCTGTTCCACCCACGGACCGGCGAGACGGAGCCGCCACCGCACATGCCGCCGCACGCCCTGCGCGTGCTGGCCGAGTCGGTGCTCTCCGTCGGCCTGCTGCCCACCCCGATCATCTCCTTCGAGGACGACGCCGCCGACAGCCTCGACCTGAGCGGGCTCGGCGACCCCGCGGGGCAGCTCACCGCGGCCCCGGTGCCCATCTGGCAGGAGCCGGGCACCGACCGGATGCACCTCGTACGGCGGCGGATGGAGATGCGCGGCGGGCAGAACCTGCCCTCCCTCACCCAGGACACCTTCACCGTCCTGGACTTCCAGGACGAACTGGTCGCCGGGTTCCAGGAGACCTACCGCCTGCTGCTCGCCCACCGCGACGCGCTGCTCGCCCCGGGCGGGCCCCTCGACGTCTTCGCCACCGACAGCGTGCGCGTGGTCCTGCGCTCCACCCAGACCTACGCCCGCATCCTCCAGGAGGGCTACCACCCCGACCTGCTGCGCGACGGCCTCGACCGGGACCGCTTCTTCAGCCTGCTGTGGGGCGAGGACCACAGCCCCGTGGGTGACGCGGCCGTCGCGGCGGCCGAGCTCGACCAGATCGGCACCGGCGACATCCCCATCTTCACGGCGACCGCCGACTCCCTGGACCTCGTGTCGAGCGACGGGACGGTCCTGCACGACGTGCTCGAACAGAGCGGCATGGACCGCGCCCGCCAACGCGTCCGCGCCATGTCGGAGGCGGGCCTCGCCCAGCAGACGTGGTTCCTCGAAGCCTCGCTCACGGCGCTGACGATGGGCGGCGACGTGGAGGGTGCCGCCGGTACGGGAACGCCGGTCCCCGCACCGGCCCTGGCGGGCGCTCCCGCCACCGAGGACGCGCTCCTCGCCGCCGCCCGCCGCACCGGCGACCGGCTGCTCGAACTGGCCGTGACCGACGAGGACCGGATCTGCTGGCTGGGTCTGTCCCTGGTCGGCGAGAAGGTGTGGCAGGTCGGCCCGGCCTCCATGGACCTCTACAACGGCATCGCGGGCATCTCCCTGTTCCTGGCCCACCTGGCCGAGCAGACCGGTGAGAACTCCTACCGGCGGGCGGCCGAGGCGGGGGCCGGTGCGCTGGTCGGGCAGCTCGAACGGCTCGGTGACATGGACGAGCGGACGGTCAGGCTGCTCGGCATGGGCGTCTGCGCCGAACTGGGCGGCTCCCTGTACGCGCTGAGCCACCTCGGCGCCCTCTGGGACCGCCGTGACCTGCTCGACAGCGCGGCCCTCGCCGTCGCGCCGCTGCGCGCCCTCGCCCCCGACGACCGCGCCCTGGACGTCGTGGCGGGCTCGGCCGGTGCCGTGCTCGCCGGGCTCGCCCTGTACTCCGTACGGCCCGACGAGGAGACCCTCGAAGCCCTCACCTTCATGGCGGACCACCTCGCGGCAGGCGCCGACACATCGGGGACCGGGGCCGCCTGGCACTGCTCCATCAACCCCTCGGCGCCGCTCACGGGGTTCTCCCACGGGGCGTCGGGCATCGCCGTCGCGCTGGCCCGCCTCGACGCCGTCACCGGACGGGGCGCGTACACCGGCCTCGTCCAGGGAGCGCTCCGCTTCGAACGGGCCTCCTACGACCCGGAGGCTGGTCACTGGCCCGACCTCAGGGACACCGTGCCGTCCGGCGTCGCCATGACCGCGTGGTGCCACGGCGCACCCGGCATCGGCGCCGCCCGCGCCGCGCTCCTGCCGCACCTGCCCGACGACGGCCCGCTCCGCGAGGACCTGCGGACGGCGGTCCGCGCGACCCTCGACGGCGGGTTCGGGCGCGGCAACCACAGCCTCTGCCACGGCGATCTGGGCAACCTCGAAGCGCTCCGACTCGCCGCGCGGGCCACCGACGACCCCGCGCTCGCCGACCACGTCGGGCGGCTCGCGGCGGGCGTCCTGACCGGCATCGAGCGGCGCGGCCCCCTGTGCGGGGTGCCGCGCGGGGTGGAGACGCCCGGTCTGATGGCGGGACTCGCCGGGATCGGCTACGGCCTGCTGCGCCTGGCACGCCCGGAGGCGGTCCCCTCGGTCCTGCTGTTCGAAGGCCCGGAATCGGTCCTGGCGTGCGAAGGGCCGAAGCGCCCGTGACCCCGACCGCGACGGACCCGCGCTTCCGGGCCGAGGCGCTCGCCGCCTACGGCGGCGCACCGGCCCGCCCGGCCACGGGGAGCCGCCCCAAGGTCCCGCGACATCCGATGGTCCTGCTCGTCGTCCTCGCCGCGGTCCTCGCCCGGGCGGTCACCGCGCCCCTCGTGCCGGGACACGTGGACGGGACGATCGTGGCGGACGAGGGGGCGACGGTGCGCTGCCTGCTGCCGGGCGGCACCCCGGCCGGTCGGCTGACCGGCCGTCCCGCCCGGATCATCGACCGCTACCGGACCACCGAGACC
>NZ_JASKYR010000596.1:0-4264 GCF_041028215.1 Streptomyces flavofungini | reverse complement strand
ATCGTGCTCTACGAGGCGGCGCACGCCGCCCGGCAGGCCGAGGAGGAGCAGCGGGAGGTCGCCGAGAGCGAGCTCAGCCAGGCGCTKCGGGCGATCTTCGGCGAGGCCCAGCAGGTCGAGGCGGTGCGCGAGGCCCCCGGCGGGGACGAGGCGGCCACCGAGCTGGCCGCGGCCGTGCGCCGGGTGCCGATGGCCCGCCGCTTCCACAACGACGCCGTACGCGCGGCCCGCGCCCTGCGCAGGCACCGCAAGGTCCGCTGGTTCCGGCTCGCGGGGCACGCGCCCTTCCCGCTGGCGTTCGAGATGGACGACGAGCCGCCGGTGGCCCTCGCCGACAGGGCGACCGCCTAGCGCCCTGACCAGGGACGGAGCGGCGACCAGGCCGTCCAGGGGCGCGAAAACGATCCACCGGTCACCCATTGGCCCTTGCTGTGGACTGGTGGCCCGGAGTTTCCTCGAAGTCGCAGAAGCCGTCTCCTTCGAGTGAGGTCACTCCGTGTCCAGCACCCCCTCCCACAGCAACCCGTCGCCCGAGACCGGCACCGCGCGCGTGAAGCGCGGCATGGCCGAGCAGCTCAAGGGCGGCGTGATCATGGACGTCGTCAACGCCGAGCAGGCGAAGATAGCCGAGGACGCCGGTGCCGTGGCCGTCATGGCGCTGGAGCGGGTGCCCGCCGACATCCGCAAGGACGGCGGCGTGGCCCGGATGTCCGACCCGAACATGATCGAAGAGATCATCGAGGCCGTCTCGATCCCCGTCATGGCCAAGTCCCGCATCGGCCACTTCGTCGAGGCCCAGGTCCTCCAGTCGCTCGGCGTGGACTACATCGACGAGTCCGAGGTCCTCACCCCGGCCGACGAGGTCAACCACAGCGACAAGTTCGCCTTCACGACCCCGTTCGTCTGTGGCGCCACCAACCTCGGTGAGGCCCTGCGCCGCATCGCCGAGGGCGCGGCCATGATCCGCTCCAAGGGCGAGGCCGGCACCGGCAACGTCGTCGAGGCCGTCCGCCACCTGCGCCAGATCAAGAACGAGATCGCCCGCCTGCGCGGCTTCGACAACAACGAGCTGTACGCCGCCGCTAAGGACCTGCGCGCCCCCTACGAGCTGGTCAAGGAGACCGCCGAGCTCGGCAAGCTGCCGGTCGTGCTCTTCTCCGCCGGTGGCGTCGCCACCCCCGCCGACGCCGCGCTGATGCGCCAGCTCGGCGCCGAGGGCGTCTTCGTGGGCTCCGGCATCTTCAAGTCCGGCGACCCCGCCGCGCGCGCCGCCGCCATCGTGAAGGCCACCACCTTCTACGACGACCCGAAGATCATCGCCGACGCCTCCCGCAACCTCGGCGAGGCCATGGTCGGCATCAACTGCGACACCCTGCCGGAGACCGAGCGCTACGCGAACCGGGGCTGGTGATGACCACTCCCGTCGTGGGCGTGCTCGCCCTCCAGGGGGACGTACGGGAGCACCTGATCGCCCTGGCCTCGGCGGACGCCGTGGCCAGGCCGGTCCGGCGCCCCGAGGAGCTCGGCGAGGTCGACGGGCTCGTCATCCCCGGGGGTGAGTCCACCACCATCTCCAAGCTGGCCACCCTCTTCGGCCTGATGGAGCCCCTTCGCGCGCGCGTGCGTGACGGGCTCCCGGTCTACGGCAGCTGCGCGGGCATGATCATGCTCGCCGACAAGATCCTCGACCCGCGCTCGGGCCAGGAGACGGTCGGCGGCATCGACATGATCGTGCGGCGGAACGCCTTCGGACGGCAGAACGAGTCCTTCGAGGCCGCCGTCGCCGTCAAGGGCGTCGAGGGCGCTCCCGTCGAGGGCGTCTTCATCCGGGCGCCCTGGGTGGAGTCGGTCGGCGCCGAGGTGGAGGTGCTGGCCGAACACGGGGGCCACATCGTCGCCGTGCGCCAGGGCAACGCGCTCGCCACCTCGTTCCACCCGGAGCTGACGGGCGACCACCGCATCCACGCCCTGTTCGTGGAGATGGCGCGGGGCAACCCGCGCGCGGGATCCTTGTAGGATCTCCGGGGATCCCTCCTGGGGCCCCAGAGCCTGCCTCGTGACTCCGGCCGGACCAGTGGGCGCCGTCCACTGGTCCGGCCGGGGTTATGACAGGCTCTAAGGTCTGGGAGAGTCCGTACTGGTTGTTGGGTAACGCGAAGGAGACAGGCAGATGTCCGGCCACTCTAAATGGGCTACGACGAAGCACAAGAAGGCCGTGATCGACGCCAAGCGCGGCAAGCTCTTCGCGAAGATGATCAAGAACATCGAGGTCGCGGCCCGCACGGGCGGCGCCGACGTGTCCGGCAACCCGACCCTCTTCGACGCCATCCAGAAGGCCAAGAAGAGCTCGGTGCCGAACAAGAACATCGACTCCGCGGTCAAGCGCGGCGCCGGTCTCGAGGCCGGTGGCGCCGACTACGAGACGATCATGTACGAGGGCTACGGACCGAACGGCGTCGCGGTGCTCATCGAGTGCCTCACCGACAACCGCAACCGTGCCGCGTCCGACGTCCGTGTCGCGATGACGCGCAACGGCGGCTCGATGGCCGACCCCGGCTCCGTGTCGTACCTCTTCAACCGCAAGGGCGTCGTGATCGTCCCCAAGGGCGAGCTGTCCGAGGACGACGTGCTCGGCGCGGTCCTCGACGCGGGCGCCGAAGAGGTCAACGACCTCGGCGACACCTTCGAGGTGCTCAGCGAGGCCACCGACCTGGTCGCGGTCCGCACCGCGCTCCAGGACGCCGGCATCGACTACGACTCGGCCGACGCCAACTTCGTCCCGACCATGCAGGTCGAGCTCGACGAGGAGGGCGCCCGGAAGATCTTCAAGCTGATCGACGCCCTGGAGGACAGCGACGACGTGCAGAACGTCTTCGCCAACTTCGACGTCTCCGACGAGGTCATGGCGCAGGTCGACGCGTAAGCGGCAGCTCGCGCAGTTCCCCGCGCCCCTCAGGGGTGTGCATGGGCCGACGGGACACGCCCCGTCGGCCCATCGCGTTGTCAGAGCGACCCGATAGCCTGCACGGACAGGCGATTGGAGGGGCTGCGTGCGCGTGTTGGGGGTCGACCCGGGGCTGACCCGGTGCGGTGTGGGAGTCGTCGAAGGCGTGGCGGGACGCCCGCTGACCATGCGCGGCGTCGGAGTCGTGCGGACCCCGGCCGACGCGGAGTTGGGGCACCGGCTCGTCGCCATCGAGCGCGGCATCGAGCAGTGGCTCGACGAGCACGAGCCGGAATTCGTCGCCGTGGAGCGCGTCTTCAGCCAGCACAACGTGCGCACGGTCATGGGCACCGCCCAGGCCAGCGCCGTCGCCATGCTCTGCGCCTCCCGACGCGGTATCCCCGTCGCCCTGCACACCCCGAGCGAGGTCAAGGCCGCCGTCACCGGCAGCGGCCGCGCCGACAAGGCGCAGGTCGGCGCGATGGTCACCCGCCTCCTGCGGCTCGACGCGCCGCCCAGGCCCGCGGACGCCGCCGACGCCCTGGCCCTCGCCATCTGCCACATCTGGCGCGCCCCCGCGCAGCACCGCCTGCGGCAGGCCGTCGCCCAGAACCGCCTCCAGCAGGCCGTGGCCGCACACGCGGCCACGAAACCCCCAGCACAGAAAGGCCGTACCGCATGATCGCCTTCGTCAGCGGCCCCGTGGCCGCGCTCGCACCCGACACGGCGGTGATCGAGGTCGGCGGCGTCGGCATGGCCGTCCAGTGCGCGCCGAACACCCTCTCCACCCTCCGCGTCGGCCAGCAGGCCAAGCTCGCCACCTCCCTGGTGGTGCGCGAGGACTCCCTCACGCTGTACGGCTTCGCGGACGACGACGAGCGCCAGACCTTCGAGCTGCTCCAGACCGCCAGCGGCGTCGGACCGCGCCTCGCCCAGGCCATGCTCGCCGTGCACAGCCCGGACGCCCTGCGCCGCGCGGTCTCCACCGGCGACGAGAAGGCCCTGACCGCCGTGCCCGGCATCGGCAAGAAGGGCGCCCAGAAGCTGCTCCTGGAATACAAGGACCGCCTCGGTGAACCCCTCGGCACCGGCGGCCCCGCCCTCGGCACCGCCGTCACCGCGGGCTGGCGCGACCAGCTCCACGCCGCCCTGATCGGCCTGGGGTACGCCACGCGCGAGGCCGACGAAGCCGTCGTCGCCGTCACCCCGCAGGCCGAGGCCGCCGAGGGCACCCCGCAGGTCGGCCAGCTCCTCAAGGCGGCGCTCCAGACCCTGAACCGCACCCGCTAGGCACGCCGCCCCCAGGGCGCGGGCCCCGCA
>NZ_JASKYR010000595.1:0-4497 GCF_041028215.1 Streptomyces flavofungini | reverse complement strand
GTCCTGGGTGTTCGCCCACGCGGGCCGCCACCCGTGCCACCACACGTACCGCGAGGTCATCTGCCGTCCGTGGCGGACTGTCATGSGTGGCGGTCGTCGGGTCAGTCACGGGGTCCCTTCGCGGCGGCCTGACTCTCGGGCACGAGCCGGCGCTGAGGCGCCATGACGCCGATCGGCCCATTTCTCGGACTCCCCATCTTCCCGCACGTCGACGTGGCCCGCCCGAAGGTCGGAGGGCGATGAGACGACTGGTGAAGCCGCCGCGGACGGGCGACTCGTACGCTGCATGTTCCCCTCCGTCATGACAGTCCGCCACGGACGGCAGATGACCTCGCGGTACGTGTGGTGGCACGGGTGGCGGCCCGCGTGGGCGAACACCCAGGACTGGGCGGCGAGCACGCCGTGCTCGGTCTCCTCGAACGGCTCCGACGACGCAGCCGCGCCCGCCCCGTCGTCCTCGCAGACCACGCACACCATCCGGCGTGTCATCGGCTCCGCGTCCGGTTCGCGGTCGGGGGACAGTCGCCAGGTCACCTCGTGGACAAGCGACTTGGCCATGGTCATCGGTCCCTGCCCGTCGGGGTCCGGGCGCCCGCCATGCGTGACCGCAAAATCTCGTCCTCGCGCGCGAGTCGGATGTACGCGGGGTCCGCGTCCCACTCACGGCCGCCGCCCGGCGGACGGAGCGCGATGCGGGTGCCGACGTGGGCCATCACGCGGCCGAGCCGTTGCCGTGCCTCGTCGACGACCAAGGCGCCGATGGTCGGCTCTTCCCGGCGCTCCGGGTCCACCCTGTACTCGCGCAGCCTCATGCCCGCGCCCCGGGCGTCGTCCTCACGGGTCCCACGCGCGGCCGTACTTCCGTCCGTACTTCCGCTCACGTCGGTCTGCTCCTCGGATCGGCCACGCCCCCGGAGTGTCCGCGCACTCGCGGGGTCCTTCGTCAGGGACCACAGTGGCCCGGTCACGGCGGGCCGCGCGGCGTCGTTCGGGGCGTTGAAGGAACGACACGTAGGGCGTCATTTAGGTGTCATTACAGCGTCCGCAGGTCTACCGTTGCCTCATGACCACACCGAACAGCACGCTTCGGGCCGTCCGTATGGGCCTCCTCATGTCGCAGGACGACTTCGCGCGGGCCATCCGGGACGCCGGTGCCCGGGCAGGCCAGCGGAACGACGCCAGCAAGCGCCTCGTGCAGCGCTGGGAGAGCGGCACGACTGCCGCGCCCCGCCCGGTCTACGCCAGAGCACTGGAGTCGGTCACCGGCCTGCCGGTCGCGTCCCTGGGGTTCGCCGCGCAGGTGTCCGTCCCGCGCGTATCCGACGACGGCCGCGGCGGGCACGACCTCGAAGGGCCCCCCGTCGGCACCCCCGAGGCGAGTGGTTCGCCGACACCCCGGACCGCTCCCCGCAGCAACTACTCGGGGGTGTGGCTTTCGCGGTACGAGTTCGTCAGCAGTGGCCGTGACAACGAGGTCTTCACCGGCAAGCACCACGTCGTCCTGCTCCAGCACGGCAACCGCCTCACCGCGCGCAGCCTCCCCAACGCCTCACTCAACCCCAACAGCCCACTGACCCTCGATCTCCAGATCGACGGCAGCGCGGTCACCGGCACATGGACCGAGGAGACGGCTCGCGACGGTTACTACCAAGGAGCGCGCTACTTCGGCGCCCTTCAGATGCTGGTCGACCCGACGGGGCGTCGTATGAGCGGCAAGTGGGTCGGCTTCGGCCGGGAGTACGAGATCAATTCCGGTCCGTGGGAACTGCGGCTGCTGGACGCGTCGACCAGCAAGGCCACGTTGGACTCGTACAACCGGTCACCCGAAACGTCATAACTCAGCGGCATGCTTGCTCTGGCGGTTCACACCTGAGCCCGTGGTCAGAGCACCAGGGAAAGATCGAGCGTCCGGGTGGTGAAGGCTGCGCCCAGAATCTGGATCAGCCCAGCTCCCGTCAGCCCTCCCCCGTCATAACAGCCCGCCACGGACGGCAGATGACTTCCCGATACGTGTGGTGGCACGGGTGGCGGCCCGCGTGCTCGAAGACCCAGGACTGGGCGGCGAGCGTGCCGTGTTCGGCCTCCTCGAACGGCTCCGACGACGCAGCCGCGCCCACGCCGTCGTCCTCGCAGACCACGCACACCATCCGGCGGGTGACCCGCTCCGCGTCCGGTTCGCGGTCGGGGGACAGTCGCCAGGTCACCTCGTGAATAAGCGACTTGAGCATGGTCATCGCCTCCAGCCGGTCGGGGTGCGGGCGCCCGCGATGTGTGACCACAGGTCCTCGTCCTCGTGCGCGAGTCGGACGTTCGCGGGGTCCGCGTCCCACTCACGGCCGCCGCCCGGCGGACGGAGCGCGATGCGGGTGCCGACGTGGGCCATCACGCGGCCGAGCCGCTGCCGTGCCTCGTCGATGACCAAGGTGCCGATGGTCGGCTCTTCCCGGCGCTCCGGTGCCGTTCCGTCCTCGGCTCGCCGTTTCGTGTCGTCGGTCATGTCGCAGCTCCTCGCAGCAGGGGACGCACCCCCAGGAGGCCACCGCCTCGCCGGGGACTGATCACTTCATGCTGCTGCCGCGCGCCGACGACGAGTTTCACGGCTTGTGAAACACGGTCCTACGTCATGCCAAGCCACGCGGCGAACCTGGCCAGCGGCTCCTTGCCGTACCGCTCCAGTTGGAGCAGGGTCTGGAGGGTCTCACGTACCTGGGGGTGGTTTCGGGTCTGCTCCGGTGATCTCCGCCGGGCCGCCTGGAGCGCCGCGAACGCCTGCTCGCGGTTGCCGTGGTCCAGCCAGCCTCTCGCCGCGTCGATGTACCAGTGGCCCGCCCGCACCGGCGCCACCGAGGCGGGGAGCCTCGTGCGGCGCGTCACCCGTACGACCTCCGGGCCGTCGTGCAGCTCCACGGCCACGCCGAGGCGGTGCATCGCCACGTTGGTCGGCCCGAACTCCAGCCCGTAGTGGTTGGCGTCGCGGCCGAGACGCCGGGCGGCCTCCCCCGCGGCGTCCAGATGCGCGTGCGCCGTTGGCGCGTTACCCGCCCGCGCCGCGAACATGGCGGACCGCAGATGTGTGGCGCCGTGCACGCTGAGCGTGGGCGGGTCCATGGGGCCGATGTCCTCGCCCAGGTCGTGCCGGACACGGTCGAGCAGCCGCATCCCCCGGTCGTACTCGGCGGCTTGCAGGAGCAGTGTCGAGCGCTGCCACTGCGTACGTCCGACACGCAGCGGATCGGCGGACTCCCGCGCTGCCCACCCCACCCGGTCCATCGCCTGGGAGCGGAGATCGAGCAGCCCGACGGCGTAGGCGATGGCGGTCACGCCGGAGTACGCCTCCGCGAGCAGTCCGAACAGCCGCTCCCGCTCCGGCCCGTCGGCCGCGTGGCAGGCCGTCGAGAGTTCGTCGAGCAGTGACGGGAGCAGGCGGCCGAGCCGTGCGTAGCGGCCCTCGCGGCCGAGCGCGGAGGCGGACGCCACGTCGGCGGCCAGCTCGCCGTAGCACCGCACGGGCAGGGTCTCGTCCGGCAGGTCCCAGCTCAGCATGGACGTACGGATGTCCGGGACCGTCGCGTGCACCCTGCCCCGGTGCGGGTCCTCGTACGGCTGCCCGGTGAGCTGCTCCAGCCGGACCCCCAGCGCGCGGGCGGCACCCGCGGTGAGCGAGGGCGTGGCCGGCTTGTGTCCCCGTTCGACCTGGGCGATGAGCGACTTCGAGCACGGGATGCGCTGGGCCAGCTGGAACTGCGTCAGGCCACGGGCCTTGCGCGCCTCCGCGATGCGGCGCCCGATGCGGTCGTTCCCGCTGTCCTGCGCGTAGGGCATCTCGGGACCCTTCCGATCAGGACCCTTCCGAGCAGATCCCTTCCGATCGGGACCCTTCCGGCTTCGTCACTCAGACGGTACCCGGTCCGTCGCCCCCGGCAGGTCCGGTTAGGCGTTTCGCGCATCAGGCCATGGTCATGGACAGTGGAGGGAGAGTCGCCGTCAGAGACCTGAGGAGGAGGTGGCCGCTGTGGCGTGGATGGCTGTCGAGCCCAGCGGGCAGGGGTGGGTGCAGGCCGCTGAGTTCGGCGTGGCCTTCGTGCTGTCCAGTGTCATCGGGCTGGAGCGGGAGATCCGGCAGAAGGCCGCCGGGCTGCGGACCTACACCATCGTCGGGGTCGGGTCCGCGCTCTTCACGCTCGTCAGCAAGTACGGGTTCAGCGATGTGCTGGCGGCGGGGACCGTGTCCCTCGATCCCTCCCGGATGGCCGCGCAGATCGTCTCGGGGCTCGGGTTCATCGGGGCCGGGGTGATCTTCGTGCAGCGGGGGTCCGTGCAGGGGCTCACCACCGCCGCCACCATCTGGCTCACCGCCGCCGTGGGCGCCGCCGCCGGTGCCGGGCTGCCGTTGCTCGCCGTGCTCGCCACCCTCGCCTACTTCCTCGTGTCCTACGGGGTACGTCCCCTCGTCCACCACCTGCCCGCCCTGCGGTCCGTCCCCGCCGGCTACCGCAT
>NZ_JASKYR010000594.1:0-4737 GCF_041028215.1 Streptomyces flavofungini | reverse complement strand
GTCGCGCAGCGCCTCGAAGACCGGGTTGCGGCCGACGACCATCTCGGAGGTGCCCTTGCCGCCACGGCCCTTGGGCGTGGCGGTGCGGCGGCCCGCGGCCTTCTCGGCCTTGGCGGTGGCGATGCGGTTCTTCACGTGCCCCTTGCGCGCCGGCCCGTAGATGGTCTCTATGCAGTGTGCCGCCCGGGAGGCCGGGCGGCACATCAGCGGTGTCGGATCAGCGCGGACCGAGCGTCCAGCGGGGCCCCGTCGGGCTGTCCTCGATGACGAGGCCCGACTGGTTGAGCTGGTCGCGGATGCCGTCGGCGGTGGCCCAGTCCTTGCGGCCGCGCGCGGCTTCCCGCTGGTCGAGCACCATGCGTACGAGGGTGTCGACCACGCCGTGCAGGTCTTCGCCCCGGTCGCTCGCGCCACCGGCCCAGTGCGGGTCGAGCGGGTCGAGGCCCAGGACGCCGAGCATGGCCCGCACCTCGGCGAGCCGCGCCACGGCGGCTTCCTTGTCGTCGGCCGCCAGGGCGCTGTTGCCCTGCCGGACCGTGGTGTGCACGATGGCGAGCGCCTGCGGGACGCCCATGTCGTCGTCCATGGCGTCGGCGAAGGCGGGCGGCAGCTCGGCGGCGGGCTCGACGGTGCCGGCCTTCTCCACCACGCGCTGCACGAAGCCCTCGATACGGGCGAACGCGGACTCCGCCTCGCGCAGGGCCTCTTCGCTGTACTCGATCATCGAGCGGTAGTGCGGGGTGCCGAGGTAGTAGCGCAGCACGATCGGCCGCCACTGCTTGACCATCTCGCTGACGAGGACCGAGTTCCCGAGGGACTTCGACATCTTCTCGCCGCTCATGGTGACCCAGCCGTTGTGCACCCAGTAGCGCGCGAAGGCGTCACCGAAGGCCTTGGCCTGGGCGATCTCGTTCTCGTGGTGCGGGAAGATCAGGTCGATGCCGCCGCCGTGGATGTCGAACTCACGGCCCAGGTACTTGTGGGCCATCGCCGAGCACTCCAGGTGCCAGCCGGGCCGGCCGCGCCCCCAGGGCGTCTCCCAGCTCGGCTCGCCTTCCTTGGCGGCCTTCCACATGGCGAAGTCACGCGGGTCGCGCTTCCCGGTCTCCCCCTCGCCCTCGGGCTGGAGGAGATTGTCGAGCTCCTGGTTGGAGAGCTCCAGGTAGCCGGGGAAGGAGCGCACGTCGAAGTAGACGTTGCCGTCCGCCTCGTAGGCGTGGCCGCGCTCGATCAGGCCGCGCATCATCTCGACCATCTCGGTGATGTGGCCGGTGGCGCGGGGTTCGTAGGTGGGCGGCAGGCAGCCGAGCACGTCGTAACCGTTGTTGAACGCGCGCTCGTTCTCGTAACCGATGGCCCACCAGGGGCGGCCCTGTTCCGCCGACTTCCGGATGATCTTGTCGTCGATGTCGGTCACGTTGCGCACGAACGTCACGTCATAGCCGCGGTAGGCGAACCAGCGGCGCATGATGTCGAAGTTCAGGCCCGACCTGATGTGGCCGATGTGCGGGGCTGCCTGCACCGTGGCACCACAGAGGTAGATCGAGACACAGCCGTCGTTGAGGGGGCTGAAGTCACGGATCTGCCGGGCGCTGGTGTCGTACAGGCGAATCGTCACCACTCCAGGGTAGTGGGCGCGGGACAGTGCCCCACGCCCCCTTCCCGTACCGGGAACGAACTGTGATGTCGGCGCGTCCCTCAGATCCTGCCGACGACCTTGCGCGGGGTCACGCGCACGACCACGCGCTCCCCGTCCTCCCCGGCCGACGGGTTGAAGTCGGCGTAGGACTTCCCCGTGTACTTGAGCGACAGCTCGTCGATCAGCTCCTGGCCGCCTTCGGTCGTCAGCTCGGCGGTGCCGCGGATCTCCGCGTACGCGTAGGGGTTGTCGGACGGCTGGACGACCACCGAGACGCGCGGGTCGCGGCGGAGGTTGCGCTCCTTGCGGCGGCCGACCGTCGTCGAGAAGAGGATGTCGTCGCCGTCCGGCTTCACCCAGACCGGTGACAGCTGCGGGCTGCCGTCGGGCTGGATCGTGCCGACGATGATGAAGACGGGCGTGTCGAGCAGGGACCTGAGGTCGTCGGACAGTGCGGCGGACATGGGCTTCACTCCTTCGTGGACGGTCGGCCGCACCCATCGTCGTGGGCACGCCCCGGGCCGTCATCGCCTGTATGCGCCATACGTCTACCCGATATCGGCCGGGGACTCCCCGACCGGCGCACGGACGACCAGTGCGGTCGCGATCGCGGCCAGGCCGTCGCCGCGGCCCGGGAAGCCGAGGCCGTCGGTGGTGGCCCCGGAGACCGAGACCGGCGCGCCCGCGGCCTCGGAGAGCACCTTCTGGGCCTCGTCCCGGCGCTTGCCGATCCTGGGCCGGTCGCCGACGACCTGCACGGCCACATTGCCGATGGTGAAACCGGCGGCGCGGACGATTCGGGCCGCCTCGGTGAGCAGGGTGAGCCCGGAGGCGCCCGACCACTCGGGGCGCCCGGTGCCGAAGTGGGCGCCGAGGTCACCGAGGCCCGCGGCCGAGAACAGCGCGTTGCACGCGGCGTGCGCCACCACGTCGGCGTCGGAGTGCCCGGCGAGACCGGGCCCCTCGCCGTCCCACTTCAGGCCCGCGCACCAGAGTTCGCGGCCCTCCTCGAAGGCGTGGATGTCGGTGCCGATGCCGACCTGGGGAAGCGGCATCTGCGACTGGGGCCGGCGTGTCCCGTGGGACCGGGGTGCCTCAGTAGCCATCGGTGACCCTCCTGCGGGCGAGCACGGCCTCGGCGAGGACGAGGTCGAGGGGCCGCGTCACCTTGAAGGCCTCCTCGTGGCCGGGCACGACGACGACGGGCAGGCCGAGCTGCTCGACCATGCCCGCGTCGTCCGTGACGTCCGCGGTGACGGTGTCGTGCGCGCGCCGCAGCGTGGCGTGGTCGAAACCCTGCGGGGTCTGCACCGCGCGCAGCCTGGCCCGCTCGGGCGTGGCCACCACGGGTTCGGGCGAGCCGGGCACCGCGGCGGGCTCGACCTGCTTGACGGTGTCGGTGAGCGGCAGCGCGGGCACCACGGCGGGCGCCCCCTCGCGCACGGCCTCGATGACGCCGTCGACCGTGTCGACGGGCACCAGGGGCCGGGCCGCGTCGTGCACGAGCACGACATCGACGCCGGGCGGCAGCGCGTCGAGTCCGGCCCGCACGGACGCCTGCCGGGAGTCGCCGCCGGGCACGACCAGGAAGTCCGTCCGCTCGGGCAGCGCGTGGTCGTCGAGCAGGGTCTTGACCTCCTGGGCGCCGTCCGGCGGCGCCACCACGACGACGAGGGAGACCGCGCGGGACTCCGCCATGGCGCGGACCGCGTGGATGAGCATCGGGGTGCCGTTCAGCGCGCGAAGCGCTTTGGGGGCGCCAGGGCCGAGGCGCACGCCCCGTCCTGCCGCGGGAATGACCACCGCGGTGCGGGATTCGCTAGACATCGGTTCCGTTCAGGTTTGTGTGCTCGGCCGACGTGGGTATGGCCTGGGCGTGACCCCGCTCGAGCGAGTCGAGAGCCGGGGGAGTGCCGGGCCGACACCTTGACCGGACCCTTCCGTGACATCTGGTCGAGTCGGACTGCCCGAGCCCGGCACGCCACATCGGGCTCCGACGTGCCACCCACACCGGGTACGGACATGCCGCAGCGCCCGGCGACTCCTCGAAAAGGGTCAGCGGGCACCGCGGCATGGTTGCGCGTGAGCGGCCAGGGGCACTGCCTCAGGCCTTGCGCGTCAGGACGCGAGGACCTCGTCGAGCAGGGCCTCGGCCTTGTCCTCGTTCGTGTTCTCCGCGAGGGCGAGCTCACTCACCAGGATCTGGCGCGCCTTGGCGAGCATGCGCTTCTCACCTGCGGACAGTCCGCGCTCGCGCTCCCGGCGCCACAGGTCGCGCACGACTTCCGCGACCTTGATGACATCGCCGGAGGCGAGCTTCTCAAGATTTGCCTTGTAACGACGCGACCAGTTCGTGGGCTCTTCGGCGTACGGTGCGCGCAGCACCTCGAAGACCCGGTCCAGCCCGTCCTGACCGACCACATCACGCACGCCGACGAACTCCGCATTGTCCGCTGGCACACGTACCGTCAGATCGCCCTGGGCGACCTTCAGCACCAAGTAGGTCTTGTCCACGCCTTTGATCTGGCGAGTTTCGATAGCCTCGATCAGCGCGGCCCCGTGATGGGGATAGACCACGGTGTCGCCAACCTTGAACGTCATGTGACAGGTACCCCTTCCGTGGCTATCCATCCTAACACGAGAACTGCCTCTTCTGAATGGCGTTTTCGCAGGTCAGGGCATATCTCGGGGCTTGACAACAGCAACAGGAACGTGCTGCGGAGGGCTCCCGGAACGGGGTATTCGCAGGTCGGAGCGGCTCTTCGGGACGGGAGAAACGTGGGCGTTACGCACGCCCGGCGGGCGCGCGGAGCGGCCGAACGTCCCGGTTTGCGCGGTTCCAAGCGGTGAACTTTCGCTACTCCGTTCGGTCAGCGAAGAGGTGTGTCACACTCCGCCCCGCACGTTTGGCGGAATTGATCAAGCGGCCCGAAGATCAATTCTCCGTACGTACACGTATTCCCCCTGGAAAATCCGCGAGGCGGCCGCCTGAGCGCTTGACGGCGCTTATGCGAATGGCGGCCGTGGGGTCATTGGGGCGAGTGGTGCTCGGGGTACCCGTGGGAGCTCCTGCCGGTAAGGGGCGGGTCGGGTGCGGC
>NZ_JASKYR010000593.1:0-4777 GCF_041028215.1 Streptomyces flavofungini | reverse complement strand
CGTATGGGCGGTTCCGCACTTGTCACGACGTAATTCGGCAACGTTCGCGCGACGGCGTGAAGGCGGTTCGGGCAGTGCCGAAAAGCGGCCCTCAAAATAGTGGTTCGCGCCCTTTACGCCCCCTCCGCAATTTCTCGCCCCGTGCCCTGGACGGCTGCTGACGGGCCATGGGGGAATTCGCCATTCCGGCCGGGAAGGCCCCCGCCCCCGCCGTCCGGAAGCGGCCCGTACGCCCCCTGTCGGAGTCGGCCCCGACGCGAGCATCATGGCGTGAGCTTCGGGCAGGCCCAGGACGCGATGGCGAAGGGGCAAGCGATGGGGACCGAGACGGTGCGGGCGGACCAGCCGCCGGTACGGCAGGCGCGGCCCGGCCGGGTCGTCGTGGACTGGCTGACCACCACCGACCACAAGAAGATCGGTCACCTCTACCTGATCACGTCGTTCGTCTTCTTCCTGGCCGCCGGGCTCATGGCGCTGATGATGCGGGCCGAACTGGCGAGGCCCGGCCTCCAGCTGATGACCAACGAGCAGTTCAACCAGGCGTTCACCATGCACGGCACGATCATGCTGCTGCTCTTCGCGACGCCGACGTTCGCGGGGTTCGCCAACGAGATCATGCCGCTCCAGATCGGCTCGCCCGACGTCGCCTTCCCGCGGCTGAACATGCTGTCGTACTGGCTGTTCCTCTTCGGCGGCCTCATGGTGCTCGGCTCGCTCCTCGTGCCGAGCGGGCCCGCCGCCTTCGGCTGGTTCGCGTACGCGCCGCTCAACAGCATGGACCGGTCGCCGGGGGTCGGCGCCGATCTGTGGATCATGGGGCTCGCGCTCTCCGGCTTCGGCACGATCCTCGGCTCGGTGAACTTCCTGACGACCATCATCGGCATGCGCGCGCCCGGTATGACCATGTTCCGGATGCCCATCTTCACCTGGAACGTCCTCTTCACCTCGATCCTGGTGCTGATCGCGTTCCCGGTGCTCGCCGCGGCGCTGCTGGTCCTGGAGGCGGACCGGCGGTTCGGTTCGGTGGTCTTCGAGGCGGAGTTCGGCGGGGCGCTGCTCTGGCAGCACCTCTTCTGGTTCTTCGGGCATCCCGAGGTCTACATCATCGCCCTGCCGTTCTTCGGCATCATCACGGAGATCATCCCGGTCTTCAGCCGGAAACCGATCTTCGGCTATCTGCCGCTGGTCGGCGCGACGATGGCCATCACCGGCCTGTCCGTGGTCGTGTGGGCGCACCACATGTTCGCGACCGGCGCGGTGCTGCTGCCGTTCTTCTCGTTCGTGTCGTTCCTCATCGCGGTCCCCACGGGCGTGAAGTTCTTCAACTGGACCGGCACGATGCTCAGGGGCTCGCTGTCCTTCGAGACGCCCATGCTCTGGGCGGTCGGCTTCCTGGTCAGCTTTCTGTTCGGCGGCCTGACCGGCGTCATCCTGGCCTCGCCGCCGCTGGACTTCCACGTCACCGACAGCTACTTCGTCGTCGCCCACTTCCACTACGTCGTCTTCGGCACCGTCGTCTTCGCGACCTTCGGCGGCTTCTACTTCTGGTGGCCGAAGCTGACGGGCAAGATGCTCGACGAACGGCTCGGCAAGATCCAGTTCTGGACGCTGTTCGTCGGCTTCCACACGACGTTCCTGGTCCAGCACTGGCTGGGCGCCGAGGGCATGCCGCGCCGGTACGCCGACTACCTGGCGGCGGACGGCTTCACGGTGCTCAACAGCATCTCCACCATCGGGGCGTTCCTGCTCGGCATGTCGACGCTGCCGTTCCTCTACAACGTATGGAAGACGACCAAGTACGGCGCGAAGGTCGAGGTCGACGACCCCTGGGGCTTCGGGCGCTCGCTGGAGTGGGCGACCTCCTGTCCGCCGCCGCGGCACAACTTCGTCACGCTGCCCCGGGTCCGCTCCGAGTCCCCGGCCTTCGACCTGCACCACCCGAAGTACGCGGCGTTCACGGGGTACGGTCCCGGCCGGGTGCCGGAGGATCCGCAGACCGAGCACCCCGGTCCAGGGCCCGGCTCAGGTGGTCCCGCGCCGTCCTGATCCGGTCGAGCAGCTCGACGGGCTCCACCACCTCGAACTCGATGCCGAGGAACATGACGTGAAAGACCATCACGTCCAGGCTCGACGCGCCCGTGCGCAGCAGGCAGCTCCCCTCGGTCTCCGCCTCCAGTGTGCCGTCGGCGGGACCGAGCCGCTGGGCCGCCTCCGCCAGCGGCACGAGGAGGCGGACGACGGCCTGCGTGGCGTACGCGTTCCGTGAGACGCCCTCGGCGACGTAGGCGGCCAGGTCCTCGGCGGGCGCGGGGCGCGGCGTGAAGCGCGGCCCGTGCGGCGGGCGCGGTTCGACGCGGTCCACCCGGAAGGTCCGCCAGTCCTCGCGGTCGAGGTCCCAGGCCACGAGGTACCAGCGGCGCTCGGTGCAGACCAGGCGGTGCGGCTCGACGGTCCTGCGGGTGGCGCTCCCGGAGTGGTCGCGGTAGGCGAACCGCAGCCGCTCGGCGTCGCGGCAGACACCGGCGAGTTCGGTGAGCACGGCGGGGTCGACGCCCTCCGGCCGCGGGGTGCGCAGCATCGGCACGGTGAAGGCGTTCAGCGCGCCCACCCGGCGGCGCAGCCTGCCCGGCAGCACCTGCTCCAGTTTGCCGAGGGCGCGCACCGACGTCTCGCCGATGCCCTCGATGCCCTGCCCCGCGGCGGTGCGCAGGCCGACGGCGACGGCGACCGCCTCGTCGTCGTCCAGGAGCAGCGGCGGCAGCTCGGCCCCCGCGCCGAGCTGGTAGCCGCCGCCGGTGCCGGGGCTCGCGTTGACGGGGTAGCCGAGTTCGCGCAGCCGGTCCACGTCGCGGCGGACGGTGCGCGGGGTCACGCCGAGCCGTTCGGCGAGGGCCGCGCCGGACCACTCGCGGTGGGCCTGGAGCAGCGAGAGCAGGCGGAGCAGGCGGGCCGATGTCTCCAACATGGACGCGATTGTGCCCCGGATTCAGGACAGCGACGGTCCGCGATGCCCGGCCTGATCCGGGCCAAGGGCCCTAGGCCTCGCGGACGCGTACGGCCAGGTCGTTGTCGTTCGTGTAGTACGGGCCCGTCTCCAGCGTGCCGTGCGGGGTCTCGCGGCGCAGCGCCGGGTAGGTGAAGATCGCCTTCTTGTCCGCGACGTCGTCCAGGAGCCGCGCGAGGCGCACCCTCGGGCCGCTCGCCCCCTCCGGGCGCAGCCACAGGTCCCAGGGCCCCGCGCCGCTCTCGGCGAGTTCGCCGTGCGGCAGCGCGAAGCTGAACCGGGGCCCGTCGACCGTGACCTCGGCCCGGCGGACGAGGCCGGGGTCGGCCCGCCGCACGGCCTCGGCACAGGCGTCCTTGGCCAGCGGGACGCCGTAGACGCGGCCGTGCACGGTCATGACGGCGTCCGCTATCTCGATCTCCCCGGCTTCGGCGTGCGGCGCCCGCAGCCAGCTCCGCACCGAGAGGTTGCCCTGCTTCGTCGCGTACGGGATGCGTACCGCGACATAGCCCCGGCTGCCGCTCGGCGCCCGGTCGACGAGGGAGCGCAGGTCGTTGAGGCCCGGCATCAGGCGGCGCGGGGCACCGCCCGCCACCTGCACGAAGGCGTTCCAGCGGCCCTCGGCGAGCTCGACACTGCTGGGCAGCGCGGCCCGCAGCCGGCCGTCGGCGGCAGGAGTGAGGGGCAGCCGGACCTCGTCGTCGGAGTCACGGCGGCGCAGCAGCAGATAGGCCACGTCGTCCGGCTCGTACTCGCCCGGTTCCGTCACGTCGAAGGTGAGTCCCCCGGCGGAGTCGGCGACGCAGTCGGCGCGCGGCGCGTCGGCGGCCTCCTCGTCCCCGGTGTGCGACGCCGCCTTCGAGGTGGCCAAGGCCGTCATGCGGTGGATCCCTTCGTCTGGACACGGCCGAGATCCCGCACCGCGTACGCGCCCCCGAGCAGCGCGCCGCGTGTGCGGTGCAGGGAGCCGCGCATCCGGCCTCCCAGCGAGTTCCCCCGGGTGAGCATCCCGGAGAACATCGTGTCGTAGCGTTCGGCGATGCGGGCGGGGTCGAAGCGCTCGGAGTCCTGGAGCGCGGCGCCCGCCATGCGCTGCCTGAGCGAGTCGTTGTTGATCAGTTCGAGGAGCCCGCCGGCGATGGCGTCGGGGTTGCCGACCTCGACGAGGCGCCCGTCGACACCGTTGTCGATGATCTCGCCGGGGCCGTGCGGGCAGTCGGTGGCGACCACGGGCAGGCCGCAGCGCATCGCCTCGACGATGGTCATGCCGAACGATTCGAGGCTGGAGGTGACGGCGGCGATGGAGCCCTTGGCCCACTCCGGCTCGATGGGGTGGGCGGGGCCCATGAGGAAGACGTGGTTGTAGAGGCCGAGCTCGTCTATCAGCGCGCGCAGCTTCTCCTTCTGCTTGCCGCCGCCGTATATCCGCAGCCGCCAGTCCGGGCGCTCGCGCCGCACCTTGTCGAAGGCCCTGATCAGCAGGTCGTACCGCTTGACAGGGGCGAGCCGCCCGGCCGCCACGACCCACTTGTGGGAGCCGTCGGCGGGCTCGATGCCGGGGGCGGGCACGGGGTTGGGCACCGCCTGGACGTGGACGCCCGGCAGCCGCATCTTGCGGGTGTAGGCGGAGCTCCTTGGAGTGGCTGTCGAGCGTGAGGTGCTCCTGGCCGACGCGCAGGGGGCCGCGCGCGGTCTGGCGGGCGATGTGCACGTTGAGGCCGGGGCGGGTGCCGACGACGACGTCCGAGTCGAGGCGCGCCAGGTGCGCGGCCC
>NZ_JASKYR010000592.1:0-5536 GCF_041028215.1 Streptomyces flavofungini | reverse complement strand
CCGCCGCCCCGCCCACGCTCGCGCCGGGCCCCACGGGCCTGACCCCCGTCTTCAAGAACGGCTCACGGACGCGGGGCCGTACCGTCGCCCTCACCTTCGACGCCGACATGACGGCCGACCAGGGACCGCGCGCGGCCGGGGGCGAGCGGTTCGACAACCCGGCGCTCGTCGCCACGCTGCGGCGCCTGAAGGTGCCCGCGACGTTCTTCATGACGGGGCGGTGGGCCGAGGAGTACCCGGACCAGGCGAAGGACATCGGCGGGGATCCGCTCTTCGAGGTCGCCAACCACTCCTACAGCCACCACGCCTTCACCGGCGACTGCTACGGCCTGCCCACCGTCCCCCCGGCCCGGATGCGCGGGGACATGGAACGCGCCTTCACCGCCTTCCGCGAGGCGGGCGTCCGGCGTTCCGTCCCGTACTTCCGCTTCCCCGGCGGCTGCTACGACCAGCGGTCCCTGCGCGCCCTCGCGCCCGTCGGGGTCACCGCCGTGCAGTGGGACGTGGTCAGCGGCGACGCCTTCGCCACGGACCCGGCGGCGGTGACCAGGCAGGTGCTCGACGGGGTGCGGCCCGGCTCGGTCGTCGTCCTGCACTGCACCCGCAGCGCGGCCCCCGCCACCGAGCGCGCCCTGCGCGACATCGTCCCCCGGCTGCGCGAGCGCGGGTACCGGTTCGTACGGGTCTCCGAGCAGATCGGCGCGGCGGCGCGGCGGAGTTAGCCTGGTCGTATGGCCGACGACGACACTTACTGCGCCGCTCCGGACACCCGGACGAGCGCCCGCGACGCTTTGGGCCTCACTTCGGACGCCCCCGCCACGGAAGGGCCGTTCGCGGCCTGCGTGCTCTGCCAGGAGCCGACGGAGTACCCCGAGTCCCACAAGGGCATCACCCTCTGCCCGGTGTGCGCCTGGCAGGAGGCCCAGCGCTCGGCCTGCTCGGGCTGAGCCGCACGAGAGGCCCTAGTTTCCCCGCTTCAGTCGTACGACGACAGGAGCGCCGAAGGGGTCGCCGGACTGGGTCACCTCGATCTTTCCCGCGCCCAGCCAGGTGCCGGTGCCGGGGACCCGGTGGATCTCCTCCAGCCACAGCGTCTGGCCCGAGCCCTTGCGGGCCCCGGTCGACTCGGGCAGGCGGTGGCGTCCGATCTTCAGGCACCTGCCCTTGTCGTCGAGGAACCAGTTGCCGTCGAGGAACAGGCCCGTGTCGTCCTGGGCCACCGGTACGCGCAGGGCGCATCCGCCGGGTGCCTCGGGCTGGTCGGTCCACTCCGTGCCGTCGCGGCGGATGCGGATGTACTCGTCGTCCGGTTCGTTCTCGGCCTCGCCGTGGTTGAAGGAGTTGCTGCCGTAGGCGCGGACCTCGCCGTCCGCGAGCGCGAAGACCTGGGTGAGGCCCGCGCTCGGCTCCGGCGGGACCGGGTCGTCGAACCGGGCCCCGGGGGTCTCCACCTGCCGCCACGACGTGCCGTCCCAGTGCGCCGACGCGGGCTGGGGGTAGACCTCGCCGTGGACCTGTTCGGTACCGGGACCCGTGGAGCGGCTGCCCACCGCCCAGACGTCGTCCGGGCCCACCACCGCGAGGTCGGCGGCCGGGTGCGGCAACCGGGTCGTGGTCCAGCGGGTGCCGTCCCAGTGCACGGCCGTCCGCTCGCCCGAGAGGGCCCAGATGTCCTTCGGGCCCGCCGCGTCGAGTTCCCCGACGCTGCCCGGCGGCGGGTCCGGCAGGGCGGACCAGCGGGTGCCGTCCCAGCGCGCCCAGGGGTACGCGCCGCCGCCCGTGTCGTTCCGCTGCGGACGCAGCCACAGGGAGCCGTCTCCGATCTCCTCCAGCACCGGCGGGTAGTCGGTGCCGCCGAGCACGTCGGGCAGCGGCTCGCGCTTCCACCGCTCGCCGTCGTAGTGCAGCAGACGGGCGTTGGACCTGCCGGTGTTCTCCGTCGCCACCGCCCATATGTCGTCCTCGCCGAGCGCCGCGATGTCCGTGAAGCCGCCGCTGAAGTCCGCGATGTGCTCGAACTCCCAGCGCGGGGCGCCCGTTTCGACGCCGGGGCCGGGGCCGTCCGAGCCGGTGCCACGAGCGCCGGACGGCTCGGCGTCCGTGCCGCACCCGGCCGCCGCGAACAGCACCGCCAGCGCGGCCAGCGCCACCGGCACCGCACCCGCCACCGCGCGGTGCCGCCTCTCGCCCGTGACTCCCCGCATGCGCTCGTCCCCCGGTCTTCCCGTTGCCGCTTGACGCTGTACAGAAGGCGCGCAGCCTACCCGGTCGGCCGCCGCGCGCAAGCCGTCACCTGCGCCGGGAGCTGAGCACGCAGGCGGGCCAGACCGCGGCCGCCGCCACGGCGAGCGCCGCGAGCAGCGCTCCCCACGGCACCGGTACGGCTCCCTCCCGCGACCCGGCGGTCAGATCGACGAGGACCGACTTCGCCGGGGACCCCGTGGTGACGAGCAGCAGCAGCGCGGCGAGCAGCATGGCGGGCACGGCCTTCCCGGCCGAGCGGAGCAGCGGCCAGTTGGTGAGCGCCCCGACCGCCGTGCCCAGCAGGGCGCTGACCAGCATCGCGAGCAGTCCGGCCGCGCCCGCGGGGAGCCGGGGTACGGGCAGCCGCCCGTTGGTGCTTCCCGCGTCGCTGATGGCGGTCACGACGGCCACGGCCACCGCGCCCAGCGCCACCGCCGCGAGGAACGCGGTGAGCAGCGCGGCGAGATGGGCCCGCGCCGGACCCGCCGCGGCGGCGGTGCAGCTTCGGGCGGCGGCCGACTCGTTGTTCGCGCAGATGCGTACCAGCCAGGCCGCGACGGGCAGCAGCGCGGCGGCGGCGTAGGCGAGGGAGTCCAGGACGGGCTGCCCGCTCTGCACTCCGACGCCGAGGAACACGGCGTACAGGATCACGGGCGCGAGCCACCGCTGGGACCGTACGAGCAGCGCGGCCTGGTACTGGAGAAGCGCGGTCATCATCAAGAGGCCTCTTCCTCACGGGCGGCGGACCGGGCGGCGGGGCGGGTACCGGGCCGGGTACCGGAGTGCGGGCCCGGCCCCACCCCCACCACGTGCCACGGCACCCTCGCCGTCAGAAGTTCCCGCAGCGCGAGGTCGGAGCGGCTCTCCGGGACCGTGAGCCGCGTGGTGCCGTCCGCCGCGCCGGTCTCCGTGCCGACCGCCATGGCGGCGACCGCCGGGGGCGGACCGGCGCCCGGCGGCCCCTGCGTGACGATGACGACGACGGGCCCGTGCCCTTCGGCGGCCTCCGGGGCGGCCGTCTCCGTACGCCGCTCCAGGGCCGTGCCCACCACCTCGTACGTCGCGTCCGCGACGCCCGCGAGACGGCGGGGGTCGTGGTCGACGAAGACGACGGAGCCGCCGGACGCGGTGCGTTCGGCGACGGCACGGTCGAGTTCGGCGCGGGCGAGGACGTCGAGGCCCGTCCACGCCTCGTCCAGGACGAGCAACTCGGGGTCGGCGAGAAGGGCCTGCGCGACGGCGACCTTCTGGCTGCTGCCCTTGGACAGCTCGGACAGCGGGGTGCGCGCGTAGCCGCCCGCGCCGAAGCGCTCAAGCCAGCGCTCCGCGCTCCGTTCGGCCGCGCCGCGCGCGAGGCCGTGCACGCGGGCCAGGTGCGTGAGGTAGCCGACGGCGGTGAACGGCATGGCGGCGGGGAAGCGTTCGGGCACGAACGCCGTGCGCGGACGCCCGGTCACCCGCCCCTCGGAGGGCGCGTCGATACCGGCGAGCAGCCGCAGCAGGGTCGACTTCCCGGTCCCGTTGGCACCCTGGACCCGTATCAGGGCCCCCGCGGGCACGCCGAGCCCGATGCCGCGCAGTACCCATGGGCCGCGCAGGCCGTACCGGCGGCCGGCTCCGTCGAGCCGCAGCACCAGATCATGTTCCATGCGGGCCATCCTCGCCCACGGGGCCGAGGCGGCGCGGACCGGATTCCCCGCCTGGCAGACTGGGCCCGTGAGCAGCGACGAGACGACCACCACCGCCGACGGCACGCCGGAGGGCGGGCCCGGCCGGGCCACCGAGGACAGCCCCTTCCGCCACGAGACCACCTCGCGCGACGAGGCCCCGCAGTTCGTGCTGCCCCTCGTCGTCCGCATCGAGCGGGCCGCTCCCCCGGCCCGCACGGATGCCCTGGAGACCGCGGCCCGTGCCGTCCTGGTGATGCTGAGCGATGAGCGTTCGCTGGGCGAGGGCGAATGGGCGCGGGCGATGCGGGACTGGCAGGACGCCCGCATCCGCAAGGTGGTGCGCAGGGCGCGCGGCGGCGAGTGGCGCAAGGCCGAGGCGCTGCCCGGCATCACGGTCACCGGCAAGAGCGCGGAGGTCCGCGTCTTCCCGCCGGTCCCGCTGGACGGCTGGCCCAAGGAGCTGGCCAAGCTCCAGGTCTCGGGCACCGACCTGGACGACCCCGAGCCGCCCGGCGAGGCCGACGCGACACACCCCGTCCTGTGGATGAGCCCCGACGTCGGCATGTCGGCGGGCAAGGCGATGGCGCAGGCGGGCCACGGCGCCCAACTCGCCTGGTGGGAACTGTCCGACGAGGACCGCGCGGCCTGGCGGGACGCGGGCTTCCCGCTCTCGGTCCGCACCGCCGCCCCCGGCCGGTGGCCCGCCCTGACCGCGAGCGGCCTCCCGGTGGTCCGCGACGCGGGCTTCACGGAGATCGCCCCGGGCTCCTGCACGGTGGTCGCCGACCACCCGGCGCTCCGCACCCCACGGTCATGACCGGCGGCGGGGGCGGCCGCCGGGACGGCCGCGTCGAGCGGGGCAACCAGACCCGGCGGCTCGTCCTGCGCCGGACCGTCGACATCGCCTCCGTCGAAGGGCTCGAAGCGCTGTCCCTCGGGCGGATCGCCACCGAACTGCGGCTCAGCAAGAGCGGGGTGTTCGCCCTGTTCGGCTCCAAGGAGGAGCTCCAGCTCGCGACCATCCGGGCCGCCGGGCGCATCTTCCTCGACGAGGTGGCCGAACCCGCCCTTGAGCTGCCGCCCGGCCTCGGGCGCCTGCGGCGGCTCTGCGCGGGCTGGCTGGACTACTCCGAACGGCGCGTCTTCCCCGGCGGCTGCTTCTTCTACGGGGTCGCCGCCGAGTTCGACGCCCGCGAGGGCGCGGTGCACGACGCCCTGGCGCTCGCCAACCGGGACTGGAGCGCGCGCGTCGAACGCTGCGTCGCCGAGGCCGTCGACAGCGGCGAGCTGCGGCCCGGCACCGACACCGGCCAGCTCACCTTCGAGTTCATCGCCCTGATGGAGACGGCCAACGCCCACTCCGTCCTGCACGGCGAACCGGACGCCTACCGAAGGGCCCGCGTCGCCATCACCGACCGGCTCCGCGCGGCGGCGGCCGAGCCGGAGCTGCTGGGCCCGCTCCCGGCTGCCGCCGAGTAGACGCCGCTCCCCTGCGGGCCGACGCCCGGGCGCCCCGTACGAGCATCCGGGTACCTCGTGCACCGGCTTCCGCCATTTAACTGCACGACCGTTCGTTTAGTTTTATGCTCGGGTCATGCACCCGCCTCCGCCCGCCCCCGCAC
>NZ_JASKYR010000591.1:0-4987 GCF_041028215.1 Streptomyces flavofungini | reverse complement strand
CCAGTCGCCGGAGCGCGTTGAACACCGCCTCGCCCAGCACCGTGCCGATCACCACGCTCTCCACGAGGTCCTCGACCTCGCCCCGGCGCCCCACGTAGGCGAGGTCGGCGCGGGCGACGGCCTCGGCCGCGTCGGCGTACTCCTCAAGGAGTTCCGCGAACGCCCCGTGCCCGACGCGGCTCAGCGCGGCCAGGGCCCGTGCGAGGTCGTCGGCCGCGGGGTTGGACTCGTGCGTGTGCCAGCCGCGCCGCGCGATGAGCCGCTCGACGGTGGCGGCGGCCGCCTCGGCCTCGGCGTCGTCGTCGGCCGCGCCCCGCGTGCCGAGCTGGTCCGCCGCCGCGCCGAGCACCTTGTGCAGCGGGCGGCCCGGATCGTCGATGGCGCCCAGCACGTCCGCTATCGCGGCCACCTTCAGACCGCCCACCTCCAGGAGCGCGCGGATCAGCCGCAGCCTGCGCACATGCGCCTCGTCGTAGCGCGCCTGGTTGGGACTCGACAGTTCGCCCGCCGGGAGCAGCCCCTCGCGGACGTAGTACTTGATGGTCGGCACCGGCACGCCGGTCCGCCGGCTCAACTCACCTATGCGCACAGCCAGTTCTCGCCTCTCCGCGATGGATTCCCTTGCCAACCCCCGCCCCATCATAGATAGTGGCGCTATCAGATAGCAGATAGCGCCGCTATCTGTGTCCCGTTGTCCATTGCCGGTCGCTGACCGCTCAGGGGGAAGACTCATGTCCTTATCGCGTACGTGGCGTACATGGCACCGCCCACTCGTCCTGTTCGCCGCGTCGATGGCCGTCGTCTCCGTCGCCTCCGCCGTGGGGCTGCTGGTCGACGACCGGGTCCTGGTGGGCGCGCCGATCTGGGCCAAGCCCTTCAAGTTCGCCGTCTCGTTCATCGCGTACGGGCTCTCGCTCGCCTGGATGCTGTCGCTGTTCGACAGCGGATGGGACGCGGGAGGCCGTCCGAGGGGGCGCCGGAGACGACGTACGGCGTGGTGGGCGGGCACGGTGGTCGCCGGGGCGAGCCTCGTCGAGATGCTGATCATCACCGGCCAGGCGTTCCGCGGCAGGCGCAGCCACTTCAATCACGCCACTCCGCTGGACGAGGCGCTGTTCGACGCCATGGCCGTGACCGTGGTGATCCTCTGGCTCGGCACCCTCGTCATCGCCGTCCTGCTGCTGCGCGCCCGGTTCGCCGACCGGGTCTCCGCCTGGGCGATGCGCTGCGGGATCGCCATCGCCCTCGCGGGGGCGGCGGTCGGCTTCCTGATGACCCAGCCCGCGCCCGGTCAGCGGCGCGGGGAGTCACCCGTGGTCGGTGCACACAGCGTGGGCGTGGCGGACGGCGGGCCCGCGATGCCACTGACCGGCTGGTCGACGACCGGCGGCGACCTGCGGATACCGCACTTCTTCGGTATGCACGCGCTGCAACTGCTGCCGCTGGTGGTCATGGCGCTGACGTCGCTCGCGCCGCGCTTCACCCGCCTCGCCGACGCCCGGACACGCCTGCGTCTGGTGCTGACCAGCTCGGCGGCGTACGCCGCGCTCTTCGCCCTGCTCACCTGGCAGGCGCTGCGCGGCCAGCCGCTGCTCCGCCCGGACGCGGTGACACTGGCGGCCGCGGGACTGATCGCCCTCGCCACGACGGCGGCCACCTGCGCCGCCCTGCTGTCCCGACACGGACCGACCGCGCCGACGACCGCGGCCGCCACAGCTCCGACGGCAGTTCCGGCGCGCGGAATCCATCGCGCCCAGCCGGAATACGGCAGCCAATCCGGAGGTTGCCTCCGTTAACACTGAGGATGTGACACCGAGGATCTCTGGAAGGACAGTCATGAAGATCGGCATCATCGGAGCGGGCAACATCGGCGGCAACCTCACCCGGCGGCTCACCGCGCTCGGGCACGACGTCTCCGTCGCCAACTCCCGCGGCCCGCACACCCTGACCGCTCTCGCCGAGGAGACCGGGGCCACGCCCGTCCCCGTCGAGGAGGCCGCCCGCGGCGCTCAGGTCGTCGTCGTGACGGTTCCGCTCAAGGCCGTGCCCGGCCTTCCCCCGGGCCTCTTCGACGGCGCGGCCGACGGCTTCGCGGTCATCGACACCGGCAACTACTACCCCCAGCGCGACGGCAGGATCGCCGAGATCGAGGACGGCCTCACCGAGAGCCGCTGGACGGAGCGGCAGCTCGGCCACCCCGTCGTCAAGGCGTTCAACGGCACCTACGCGCAGGACATCCTCGACAAGCCGCGCCCACGGGGAGCGGCGGACCGCGTGGCCCTGCCGGTCTCCGGCGACGACGAGGCGGCCAAGAAGGTCGTACGGGACCTCATCGACGAACTCGGCTTCGACACCGTGGACAACGGCGGCCAGGACGACTCCTGGCGCCAGCAGCCCGGCACCCCCGTCTACGGCAACAGGGGCGGCGTCGCGGAGATCCGCGAGGCCCTGGCGGCGGCCTCCCCGGAGCGCACCGCCGAGTGGCGTGCCTGACTAGGGCGTGGCCCAGTCCCGCAGCGCGTCCTCGCTCTCGAAGTCGGCGACGTTCTTGTCCAGCGGCGTGGACGTGTGCTGGTGGATCGTCCAGTCCGCCTGGATGCGCGGCTTGCCCGCGCTCACGTAGTCGGCGATCCACAGGCCGTCGCCCGCGTAGGACGTGCTGTCGTGGTTGAGCCAGAAGTCGCGGTTGCAGTACAGAAGGCAGCGGTGGTGGGGGCGCAGCCGCTTCACCTCCTTGATGAAGCGGTCCTTCTCGGCGTTGCTCGCGCGCGTCCCCTCACCGGTTCTCTCCCAGTCCACCGCCAGCAGGTCCCCCGTCTTCTCGGGTGCCTTGCTCACGAAGTACGCGGCCTGGGCGGCGATGTTGCCCGGCCAGAGGAAGTGGTAGAAGCCGACGACGCAGCCGCCGTCGCGGGCCTTCTTGACCTGGGAGGTCAGTCTCGGGTTGACGTACGAACGGCCTTCCGTCGCCTTGATGAAGACGAAGGAGAGGCCGTCCGTGGAGAAGGAAGACTGGTAGGAGCTGACGTCGATGCCACGCAGCATGGGCGGCCTCCGAGGGCGGCGGGGGGTCGGGCAGCGGGATTCCGGGCTGCCGAGAAGTTCCTGAACTGCCCCTTTGGTGCCCGGTGTTGATATAGCTCAACCGTCAACCGTCCATGACCCGGGCCCCGCCCGCCGTCCACCCCCCTCAGCGGAAGATGCCGGTGTGCCCCAGCGAGTAGCGGCCCGGCTGCGGGTAGACGGCCAGACCATGCGGGCCGCTGCCGACGGGGATACGGGCCACCTGGACGCCGGTACGGGTGTCGATGGCGTACACCTCGGAGTCGTACCTGCCGGAGAGCCAGAGCGTCCTGCCGTCGGCCGAGACGCCGCCCATGTCGGGGCTGCCGCCCTGCGGGAGCTTCCACTTCTTGGTGAGCTTGTCCTTCTTGAAGTCGAAGACGGAGATGGTGCCCTCGCCCCGGTTGGATACGTACATCTCCCTGGAGTCGCGGCTGACGTACAGGCCGTGGCAGCCCTTGCCGGTGCGCAGCAGCCTCGGCTCCGAGAACTTCTTGCCGTCGAGGACCCACATGCCGTGCGCCATCATGTCGGCGATGTAGAAGGTCTTGCCGTCGGGCGAGAGCTTCACGTCCTGTGGCATGGCGCCCTTGAAGGGGATCTTCCGCTGGCCGACGACCTTCATCTTCTCGGTGTCGACCTTGAGGAGTTCACCGGAGAACTCGCAGGAGACGATGAAGTAGCGCCCGTCCATCGAGAAGTCCGCGTGGTTGACGCCCGCGCAGGTCACGGGGACGGTCTTGACCCGGTTCATGGTCTTGGGGTCGCGGAAGACCAGCTCGCGGTCCATGGAGGCCATGACGACGGCGTGCTTGCCGTTCGGCGTGAAGTAGAGGTTGTACGGGTCGGAGACCTCGACCGTCCGCCCGGTCCTGCCGGTGACGGGGTCGATGGCGGTGAGGCTGTCGCCGAGGTCGTTGTTGACCCAGAGGGTCTTCATGTCCCACGACGGGACGACGTGCTGGGGCTGGTTGCCGACCTTGATGGTCTCGATGACCTCGAACTTCTTCGGGTCGATGACCGACACGGTGTTGGAGTTGGTGTTGGGCACGTAGACCCGGTCCAGGAACTTCTTCGCGACGGGCTGGAGGGCGTTGGGCCGGTCGGCGGCGTAGACGTCCTCGGGGTCGAGGACCGGCGGCATGCCCGGCAGCCCGGAGGCCGTCTTCGGCTTGGCGGGCTTGCGGGCGCCCTCGGTGCCGAGGGCCTCGTCGGCGCGGCCCCCAGAGGCGGCACCGCAGCCCGCGAGCGCGGCGAGCACGGCCGCGGCGGCGGCCAGCGCCGCGGCGCGCTTGGTCAGGGCGGGTCCCCGGCTCTTACGGGCGGACGGTCCCTTGCGGGGCGATTCCATGACGGACATCAGGTCAGCAGCTCCGTGGTCGTCACCGCGCGCAGGCCGCGGCGTTGAAGTACGTGCAGGACGGCGGGGAGCGCGGCGACCGTGTCCGCGTACCCGAAGTGCAGGCTCACCACGGAGCCCGCCCGGACCCCGGAGGCGACGTTCCGCGTGACGGCGGGGGCGCCCGGCGAGGTGAAGTCGAGGGAGTCGACGTCGTAGGAGAGGACGTGCGGGTAGCCCGCGCGGCGGGCGAGGCGCTCGACGAGCGGAGAGGCCCGCTCGGCCCGCGAGGGACGGAACCAGGTGCCGATGGAGCCGGTGAGGCGCCGCAGGCGGTCCGCGCAGCCGGTGATCTCGGCGTAGGCGTCGGCCTCGGACATGGCGTTGATGTCGAGGTGGCGCAGGGTGTGGTTGCCGAGGTCGTGGCCGCCGTCGAGGACGCGGCGGGCGAGCCCGGGGTGCTCGTCGAGCCAGCCGCCGACGGCGAGCACGGTGACCCTGGCGCCCGCCTTCTCGGCCGCGCCGAGCAGCGCCTTCGCCGTGGCGGGGTCGCCCTGCCCGTGGAAGGTCAGCGCGACCTTGCCG
>NZ_JASKYR010000590.1:0-4459 GCF_041028215.1 Streptomyces flavofungini | reverse complement strand
CGGTGGGCGAGCGCCTCCTCGGGCAGCGTCATGGTGCCGCCGAGGCCGAGCGGGACAAGGAGCCGCTCCCTGAGCGCCTCGTCCCAGATCTGGCCGGTGAGTACCTCGATGACGCGGCCGAGCACGTTGTAGCCGAGGCTGCTGTAGGAGACGGCGGTGCCCGGGGGGCAGTCAAGGCCCACGTCCCTCGCGGCTTCCACGTAGCGGGCGAGGCAGTCGTCGCCGCGGCCCGAGTCGTAGGTGAAGTCGCAGGTGAGCCCGCTGGTGTGGGAGAGGAGCTGGCGGGTGGTGATGGTGCGGGTGGCCTCCTCGTCGGCGACGACGAAGTCGGGCAGCACATCCCGGACGGGGGCGTCCAGGTCGAGTTCGCCGGCGTCCACGAGCTGCATGATCAGGGTGGCGGTGTAGATCTTGGCGAGGGAGCCGAGCTGGAACACCGAGTCGGGGGTGGCGTCCACGCCGGTGCCGCGGTGCAGAACGCCGCTCGCGAGCTCGTGCACGTCTCCGTCGACGAGGACGGCGAGCGTGGCGCCCGGCACGTGGTGGGCGATGCGGAGCTGGTCGAGCCGTGCCTGCCAGTGACCCAAGTACAGCTTGTGGCCCTGGGAGTCCCTCGCCCCCCAGTCGCCCTTGGCCGCCCAGTTGCCCTGCGCGTCCCAGCTCAGGTCCTTCGGCATGACTACTCCCTCGGTAATGCGGATGGCGTTCTCATTACGCGAACACTGTACGCACGTGGGCGCAGCGTTCGCAATGGTGTGTGTTGTTTGCGCGGTTCACCGGGCGCGCCCCTGTCCCGGACCGGAACCGGACGCGCCACCCGCCCCGGCAGGGGTGGTCCGCTCCCGCCGGGGGCCGCTCCTGCCCTCGCGCGCGACCGATGAGAAGCGCGGGGGCGGAGGCTGTGATCTTGATCGTAAAGTGCGGCTCCGGGAAGCGGAAGGCGCTCAACCGCTCAACGGGAAGCCCCTGCACAGGGCGCGGACGGGAGCAGGCCGCGAACGAATGGAGGCCACGGCTGCGCAGGCAAGACCTTCGAAGAACGAACGGTTGTCCCCGCCGCGCGCATGGCGCAAAGTCGCGGTACCCGGCGCGGCGGGCGGCATGCGCGGACACCGGGCACGGCCCAGCAGAAGAGCGGGACCTCCTCCCGGCGCGGGGCGCCACCGTTGGCGTGATGATGCCCCCGCCCGGCGGGCGCGTGAAGCCGGAACCAACGCTGCGCACGTCGTACCCTATTGCGCACACTATGAGCTAGGGTGACGCGCGACGAGAAGAAGGGCGAGGACACATGCCGCAGGCCAACCAGCAGCCGATCCCCTCCGTATGGACCCGCCCGCGCCGCCAACGGGAGCCGCTGACCCGCGAACGCATCGTGGCAGAAGCCGTACAACTGCTGGACGCCGAAGGCATCGAAGCGCTCAGCATGCGCAGCCTCGGCAACCGGCTCAACGCCGGCGCCACATCGATCTACCGCCACGTCGCCAACCGCGACGAACTCATCGAACTCGTCGTCGACGAGGTCTACGGCGAACTGCACATCCCCGCCGCCGCGGACCAGTCGCAGTGGCGGACGGCCGCCGCGGAAGCAGCCAACAGCCTGCGCGCGATGGCACTGCGGCACCCCTGGGTCGCCTCCGTGCTCGGCCAGGTCGGCCTCTCCCACCTCGGCCCCAACGTGATGCAGATGTCGGACCAGATGCTCGCGATCTTCGAGACCGCCGGATTCCCCGCGCACGAGACCGACCGCGTCATGAGCACCGTCGTCGCCTACGTCATCGGCGTGGCCACCTCGGAGGCCGCCTACCTCTCGATGATCGCCCGCAGCGGCAGCACCGAACGCGAATGGGTGGACAGCCTGCGCCCGGCCCTCGAAGAAGCCACCCGCGACCACCCGCGCCTCGCCGAAGGCCACGCCGCCCAACGCGACAAGGACCCGGGCAAGGTCCGAGACGAAACGTTCGACTACGGCCTCCAGTGCACGCTGGACGGGCTGGAGGTACGCCTCGCCCGCAACGCGGCTGCCTGACCGAGACACGGGGGCCCGGGAGACCGCACGCTGCTTCCGCATGTCCGCCGCCCCACGCCCCGCGAGGAGGCCCGCGCCCAACGCCCCGTTGAACAAAACCTGTTGGCCGCTCCGCGCGAGTACCGTGTCGAACGCCCGCATCAGGGGCCGACACGAGGACGAGGAGGCCACCGTGGAAGTGTCAGGTCTTCCCCAAGCACCGACCGGCAGAAACACCTTCCGCACCCCGCCACCACACGACACCGCACCGCCGCGAACCAGCGGCGCGCCACCACACCACGGCATGCCGCGCACCACGCGGCAGGCCACGACCCGAGTCCGGCCGGCATGAACGCCCCGGCCGGCGCACCCAAGGACACCGCCACGCACCAGGCCGACGACGGATTCCACGTCTTCGACACCACCCTGCGCGACGGCGCGCAGCGCGAGGGCATCAACCTCACGGTCAGGGACAAGCTGGCCATCGCACGCCACCTGGACGACTTCGGTGTCGGATTCATCGAGGGCGGGTGGCCGGGCGCGAACCCCCGGGACACGGAGTTCTTCGCCCGGGCCCAGCAGGAGATCACCTTCCGGCACGCCCAGCTCGTCGCGTTCGGCGCGACCCGGCGCCCCGGCGGCACGGCGAGCCAGGACCCACAGGTCCAGGCGCTGCTGGCCTCCGGCGCCCCGGTGATCACGCTGGTCGCCAAGTCGCACGACCGGCATGTCGAACTGGCGCTGCGCACGACGCTTCAGGAGAACCTGGAGATGGTGCGCGACACCGTCTCCCACCTGCGTGAACAGGGCCGCCGCGTCTTCGTCGACTGCGAGCACTTCTTCGACGGCTACCGGGCCAACCCCGAGTACGCCACGTCCGTCGTACGGGCCGCCGCGGAGGCGGGGGCGGATGTCGCCGTGCTGTGCGACACCAACGGCGGGATGCTGCCCGGCCAGGTCCAGGAGATCGTGGCGGCCGTCCTGGCCGACACCGGCGCGCGGCTCGGCATCCACGCCCAGGACGACACCGGCTGCGCGATCGCCAACACCCTGGCGGCCGTGGACGCGGGCGCCACACATGTGCAGTGCACGGCGAACGGATACGGGGAGCGCGTGGGCAACGCCAACCTCTTCCCGGTCGCGGCAGCTCTGGAACTCAAGTACGACAGGCGGGTGCTGCCTGCGGGGGCACTGGCCAGGATGACCCGGATCTCGCACACCATCGCCGAGATCGTCAACCTCGCACCCTCCACGCACCAGCCCTATGTGGGTGTCTCGGCCTTCGCCCACAAGGCGGGCCTGCACGCTTCGGCGATCAAGGTCGACGCGGATCTCTACCAGCACATCGAGCCCACGCTGGTCGGCAATCACATGCGGATGCTGGTGTCCGACATGGCGGGGCGGGCGTCGATAGAGCTGAAGGCGAAGGAACTCGGGATCGACCTCGGCCCGGACCGGGACCTGGTCGGCCGGGTCGTCGCCCGAGTCAAGGAGCAGGAGCGGCTCGGCTACACCTACGAGGCGGCCGACGCGTCCTTCGAACTGCTGCTGCGGGAGGAGATGCCGCAGGGACTGCGGCGCCACTTCCGTATCGAGTCCTGGCGCATCATCGCCGAGGACCGCCCCGACGGCAGCCACGCGAACGAGGCGACCGTGAAGCTCTGGACCCAGGGCGAGCGGCTCGTCGCCACGGCAGAGGGCACCGGCCCCGTGAACGCCTTCGACCAGGCGCTGCGGGCCGCACTGGAGCGCATCTACCCAGAGCTCGCCAAGCTGGAGCTGGTGGACTACAAGGTCCGCAACCTCGAAGAGACCCACGGCACCACCTCAGCCGCGCGGGTCCTGATCTCGACCACCGACGCCACCGGCGTATGGTCCACCGTCGGAGTGGGCGACAACATCATCGCCGCCTCCTGCCAGGCCCTCGGGGACGCGTACACCTACGGACTGCTCCGCGCAGGCGTCACCCCGAACGAATAGCAGCAGCCCGGGCGCCCCACCGCCCGGACCGCCGAGCCCCCCTTCACAGCCAGGACAGAGAAAAGCCCCGGCTGGACGGGGGAGACCAGCCGGGGCGGACAAGCGTGACGGCGGAGGGCGGTCGCCTCTCGGCGGGGGGCTCCATGGGGCTTCAGCCGAACGATCTTCCCCATGGGCTATGGGTGAGGCCCGGGGACACTGTCCCCTCCGCGGTCACATACAGAAGAACGATGAGACGTACACGTATGTTCCGCCCCACTTCGGCGCACAGGAGTGAACTAGGACACACGGGACTCTTCGGTCGACATGTCGATGAACACCACAGCGCGCACCAGCAAGCCAGACCGACCGGCGCTGGACGGACTGCGCACGGTCGGCCAGCGCCCCACTCCGCCCCCGTAACCCCCCCCCCCCCCCCCGGCTATGGGTGAGGCCCGGGGACACTGTCCCCTCCGCGGTCACATACAGAAGAAC
>NZ_JASKYR010000059.1:0-18352 GCF_041028215.1 Streptomyces flavofungini | reverse complement strand
ACCCTCCGTACCGCACGAACCGGACACCCACCCCATGCAGTCCACGGCCGGGCCCTTACGCATCGGCGTCCTGCTGCCCACCCGGGAGCAGGCCATCAACGGCACCTACGCCGCCGCACCGCTCCTCGACTTCGCGCGGCAGGCCGAGGCCCTCGGCTTCGACTCGCTGTGGGCGGGCGACTCGCTCACCGCACGGCCGCGCCTCGACCCGCTCGTGGTGCTCTCGGCGGCGGCCGCCGCCACCACCCGCATCACGGTCGGCACGGCGGCGCTCACCCCCGCCCTGCGCCACCCGCTGATCGGCGCCAACATGATCTCCAGCCTGGACCATGTGGCCGCCGACCGGCTCGTCCTCGGGCTCGGCTCGGGCTTCCCGATGCCGGAGACCGAGGAGGAGTTCGCCTCCGTCGGGGCGTCCTTCGCGGGCCGCGTCGGACGGCTCGACGAGATCGCGTCGCTGTGGCGCACCGCCTGGCGCTCCGGCGAGGACGGCGAGCCTTCGGACTTCGAGGGCAAGTTCTGGCAGGCCGAGCGCCTGGAGCGGCTGCCGAAGCCCGCCACCCCGGGCGGTCCGCCGCTCTGGCTGGCCGGCAGCGACACCCCCAAGGTGCTCGCCAGGGTCGCGCGGAAGTACGACGGCTGGCTGCCGTTCCTGCCCGACGCCGAGGCGTACGGCAGGGCCCGCGCCCGCATCGCCGAGCTGGCGGTGGAGGCGGGCCGCGCGCCCGACGCGGTCACGCCCGCGATCTACGCAACGGTCACCGTCAACCGGGACGAGGCGGCGGCCAAGGCCGAGCTTGAGCACTACATCGAGCACTACTACGGCCGCACGCTGGAGCAGATGTCGGCCATCCAGGCCTATGGCTGGGGCAGCGCCGAAGCCTGTGCCGAGTGGCTCGGCGCCTATGTGCGGGCGGGCGCGAAGCACCTGGTCATCCGGGTCGGATCGCTCGCCCCCGAGCCGCAGTTGAAGGAGATCGCCGAGGTGCTGCTGCCCGCGGTACGCGCCATCGGGGAGCAGACGAACGCAGGGAGTACACAGTCGTGAGCAACGCCACCGCCACAGCCACCGTCGCCGCCCTGGGCCAGGACATGTCGAGCGCGGGACAGTGGTTCCAGCCGGTCGAGCCGTCCCAGGACGCCTCGGTCCGCCTCTTCATGCTGCCGCACGCGGGCAGCGGCGCCATCATCTACCGCGACTGGGAGCGGCTGCTGCCCAAGGACATCGCCCCGCAGGCGGTGACCCTGCCCGGCCGCCACAACCGCCGCGACGAGCCGACGTACGAGAACTGGGAACCGCTGCTCGACGCGCTGCACGAGGCCGTGCTCGACGACCTGGACGAGCGTCCGTTCGCCTTCTTCGGGCACTGCCTCGGCGCGCAGCTCGCCTTCCGCCTCGCCATCCGCATGGAGGAGGAGACCGGCCCCAAGCCGATCCTCGTCGGGATGTCGGGCTGGTCGCCGGAGGGCTTCTTCCAGCCGACGGAGGAGCAGAGCCGGATGCCCGACCCCGAGCTGATCGAGTGGATCAAGAAGCTGGGCTCGTTCCCCGCCGAGGTCTACGACAACCCCGAGATGCTCGCCCTGGTCGTCCCGGCGCTCCGCGCCGATCTGCGGGTCGCCGCCCAGTACATCGACGACGGCGCGGGCACGGCCTGCCCGCTGGTCTCCTACGGCGGCAAGTCCGACCCGCTCCAGGAGCACCCGGACGCCATGTCGCACTGGGCGGAGCGCAGCCCCGACTACCTGGGGCACAGCGAGTACCCGGGCGGCCACTTCTACATCGACAGCCACGCCGAGGCCGTCACCACGCACTTCGCCCAGCGGCTCCAGCGGCTCGTGGCCGCGGCCGCGCGCTGATCCACCCGGCCGCCCGATGGGGGAGCGGCCGGTCCAACGGGGTACGACTCAGGAAGGGTCGGTCATGACCACCGAAGCGGAAATCACGAGCGCGGACGTCCGAAGCATCGTCGCGCCAGAGGCCGCGCCGCCGCCGGAGGAGGCCGCGGCGGCCAAGCCCTCCTACGGGGCGCTCCTGGTCGTCCTGGCCGGCCTCTTCATCACCAATCTGGACTTCTTCATCGTCAATGTGGCGATCCCGTCGCTCCAGACGAACATGCACGCCACGTCGGCGGAGATCCAGCTCATCGCCGTCACCTTCACCATCGGCCTGGCCGCGCTGCTGATCACCGGCGGCCGGCTCGGCGACCTCTACGGCAGGCGCAAGGTCTACTCGGCGGGCGTGCTGCTCTTCACGGTCGCCTCGCTGGCCTGCGGATTGGCGCAGAACATGACCGAGCTGATCGTCGCCCGCGGTGTGCAGGGCGCGGCGGCGGCCCTGGTCATCCCGCAGGTGCTCGGCATCCTGACGACCGCCTACTCCGGCAAGCAGCGGGAGGTGGCGTTCAACGCGTACGGGATCGCGCTCGGTGCGGCGGCGGTGTTCGGCCAGCTCATCGGCGGGCTGCTGATCCAGGCCGATCTGTTCGGCTCGGACTGGCGCTCGATCTTCCTGATCAACGTGCCGATCGGCGTGCTCGTCCTCGCGCTCACCCCGAAGCTGGTGCCGGAGTCGAAGGCGGAGGGGCGCACGGGCCTCGACTGGACCGGTGTCGTGCTCGTCACGGCGGGTCTCACCGCCGTGGTGCTGCCGCTCGTCATCGGCCGCGAGCAGGACTGGCCCGTCTGGACCTGGTACTGCATGGCGGCGGCGGTCCCGCTGCTCGGCGCCTTCTGGGCGAGCCAGCGCCGGCTGGCCGCGCGCGGCAGCTCGCCGCTGGTGAGCCCGTCGCTCTTCCGTGACCGCGCCTTCACCGTCGGCTCGGTCGCCATCCTCGTCTACTTCTCGGTGATGGCGTCCTTCTTCCTGGTCCTCGCGCTCTACCTCCAGCAGGGGCACGGCACGTCCGCCCTGGAGTCCGGGCTGCTCTTCGTGCCGCTCGGCCTCGGCTTCTTCGTCGCCTCGGCGATGGCGCCCAAGTTCGCCGCGAAGCTGGGGCGGCAGGCGCTGACGCTCGGCGCGCTCGTGGTGGCCGCGGGCGATGTCGCCTTCGCGCAGACCGCGTCGGCGCTCGGCACCTCGGGCTCGGTCGCCTGGTGCATCCCCGTGATGGTGGTCTGCGGCTTCGGCATGGGCCTGGTCGTCGCGCCGCTCACCTCGCTGGTCCTGGAGAGCGTGGCGCCCGAGCACGCCGCCGCGGCCTCCGGCGTCTTCTCCACCGGCCAGGAGATGGGCAACGTCCTGGGCATCGCGGTGATCGGCGTGGTGTTCTTCGGCGAGGCCGGGGACCATCCGACCGCGCAGGGCTACGGCGACGGCTTCATGCTGAGCCTGTACGTCCAGGCGGGCATCTGCGTCCTGGTCGCGGCCCTGGTGCAGCTGCTGCCCCGCAAGGCCGCCAAGGCCTGAACCCCGGCCCTGCCAAGGGCTCTTCGAGCGGCGGGTGCCGCGGAGCGATTCGCTCCGCGGCACCCGCCGTTTTCCGTGTGCCGGGGCCGGTCCCCGGGGCCGGAACCGGATGCAAACATTCGGCCAAAAAAGGGTGTTGACAAATCAGTCGGACGTCAGAGTCGAGTCAGACCATTCGGACAACATGACGGAAAGGAATCAGCCACCACTCAGGGGGAAACTTCATGACGATCACTCCTGTCGCACCAGCGGTCGACGCCCGGCTCGCCGCGTGGCCCATGCCGCGCACCTGCCCGTACTCGCCGCCGGACGCCTATGCCGAGCTTCGCGGGGGAGCTCCGGTGAAGGTCAGGATCAGGACAGGCGAGGCATGGCTGGTGACGCGCCACGCGGACGTCCGCGCGGTCCTGATGAACCCGGCCTTCAGCTCCGACGACACGCTGCCCGGCTTCCCGGTGCGCATCCAACTGCCACCCGCCCCCCGGGTCATGTCCTTCACGCGGATGGACGGCCCGGAGCACGGCCGCCTGCGCCGGATGGCGATGACCGAGTTCACCGCCCGCCGCACCCGGGCCCTGCGCCCCTCGGTGGAGCTCCTGGTGGACCGGCTCGTGGACGAGCTGGCGCGCGGGCCGCGCCCGGTGGACCTGGTGGAGCACTTCGCGGTCCGGCTGCCCTCGCTGGTCATCGCCCGCATGCTGGGCGTCCCCGAGGCCGACGAGTGCGACTTCACCGAACTGAGCCAGGCCGTCCTCTCCCAGGACGCCACGCCCGAGCAGATCTACGCGGCCTTCATCGAGATGACGCACTATCTGGACGGGCTGATCGAGCGCAAGCGCCGCGCGCCGGAGCAGGACCTGCTCAGCCGCCTGGCGACGCGCTACGTGGCCACCGGCGAGCTCTCCCACGACGACCTCGTGGCGATGGCCCGGCTCTTCCTGGTCGCGGGCCACGAGACCACCGCCCACCAGCTCAGCCTGAGCGTGCTGAGCCTGCTGCGCGAACCGGAGCAGACCGCGCGGCTCCTCGACGAGCCGGCGCTGTTCGCCCCGGCCGTCGAGGAACTCCTGCGCTACTGGTCCATCACCCAGGACAACCAGGTCCGGGTCGCCGTGGCCGACGCGGAGATCGGCGGCGCCCGCATGGCGGCGGGCGACGGCGTGATCCTCGCCTACCCCAGCGCCAACCACGACGAGAGCGTCTTCCCCGGCGGCGACCGGCTCGACCTCTCCCGTGACGCGAGCCGGCACATCGCCTTCGGGTACGGGCCGCACCTGTGCCCCGGCGCCTCACTGGCCCGCATGGAGCTGGAGGTCGCCCTGCGCGCCCTCTTCGGCCGCTTCCCCGGCCTGCGCGTCGCCGATGTCCCGGGCGCGGTCTCGTTCCGCGAGAACACCATCAACTACGGCCTGAACGCCCTGTCCGTCACCTGGTAGAGCGCCGTCAGAGGCGCGTCAGAACCGTGTCAGCGCCGGGTGCGAGAGTCGTTCGCAGGTGCTACCGGAGCCAGGTGTCACCGGAGCAGGTGCTACCAGAGCAAGGAGTACGCCCGACATGGCCGACAGCAGCGACGCCGCGGGCCCCACCAGGGCCCTGGTCATAGCCAATCCCGCATCCGGCAGCCACAGCCCGGCCCTCGTGCGCGAGGTGCGGGAGATGTGCTCCGCCCACCTCGCGCAGACCGAGGTCCACCTCACGACCGCCCAGGGTGATGCGACCGTCTTCGTGCGCCGCGCCCTGGAGCGGGCCGAGGGCGCGCCCGACCTCGTCGTCGCCATCGGCGGCGACGGCACCGTGCGCGAGGTCGTCCAGGGCCTCCACGGGGCCGTCGGACGGGCCGCGCTCATGATCGTTCCCGGTGGCACGGGGAACTCCGCGTACAAGATGCTCTGGGGCGAGCGGCCCTGGAGCGAGGCGCTGAAGTCGGTGCTCGCCGACTCCGGCGCCGGAGGCAGCGCGCGGCTGCGCCGGCTGGACCTGGCGCGGCTCGCCGAGACCCGTAACTGCGTGCTCCTCGGCTCGTGCAGCGGTGTGATCGCGGACGCGCTGATCACCGCGGCGGACAGCCCGCTCAAGGGGCGCGAGCGGTACGCGAAGGCGTTCGCCGACACCGCGGCGGGCTACGCCCCCTACCCGGGCCGGGTCGTCGTCGACGGCCGGGTCGTGCACGAGGGCCCGACCGTCCTCGCCAACGTCGGGGGCGGGCCCTACCGGGGCGGCCGCTTCCTGGTGCTGCCCGACTCACTGCTCGACGACGGACTGCTCGACGTCTGTGTCATCGGCGGCGCGGTGGCCGCCGCCGACGTCCCCGGACTGACGCTGCGCGCCGACCACATGAACCACCCGGCGACCGTGTACGCGCGCGGCCGCACCATCACCGTCGAACGCACCGACGGCGAGCGCCTCCCGCTGGAGCACGACGGCGAGTACCAGCACGCCATCGGCTCCTCGGCCACCTTCGAGGTCCTGCCGGGCGCCCTGGCCACCTGGGCCCCGACGGAACCCGTCTGACCCTTTCTCCTCCGTACCACGCTCTCGACCAAGGAGACCTCCATGAGCGACCTGAACAACACCGTCACCCGCTACCTCGCCATCTGGAACGAGGCCGACGCCGACAAGCGTGCCGCGGCCATCGCCGAGCTGTTCACGGCGGACGCCCCGTACATCGACCCGCTCGCCGCGGTCGAGGGCCACGAGGGCATCGGTGCCGTCATCGCGGGCGCCCGCGACCAGTTCAAGGGCCTCAGCTTCGAGCTGATCGGCACGGTGGACACCCACCACAACATCGCCCGCTTCCAGTGGGGCCTCGTGACCGAGCCGGGCGCCGAGCCGATCGCCATCGGCTTCGACGTCGCGGTCACCGCCGACGACGGCCGCATCAAGGGCGTCTACGGCTTCCTCGACAAGGTCCCCGCGGCCTGATCACCCGGTGGGGCGGTACGCCACCGGCGTACCGCCCCACCGGTCCTTCACAGAAAGGCAGGGTGCCTCACATGTCGGCGATACTGGCCGAACGGGTGGCCCGGACGCTGTGCGAGCAGTGGGAGCCGCCACGGGTCACGGGCCCGCGCGGCACCACGGACACACCGCTGCGCGAACTGTCCCGGTGGGCCGCGAGGCTGCGCCCCCAGGACGTCCCCTGCCGGGTCCTGAAGCTCGCCGCGAGCCAGGTCCTCTCGCAGATCGCCTCCATCAGGGCGGGCCTCGCCCACCCGCTGGGCCGCAAGCTCGTGGCCGCCTTCGGGCACCCCATGCAGCGCGACCCCCGGACGGCCGCCGGGGTCTTCGCCGCCCTCGGCTCCTGGCTCAACCTCGACGACACCGCGTACGCCGGACACCTCTCCAACTCCACCGTCGCGGTGCCCCTCGCCTTCGCCTACGCCCGCAAGCTCGACGGGCTCTCGCTGCTGACCGCCGTCGTCGCCGCCAACGAGTGCGCCGCGCGCATCACCGCGTCCGCGACCCTCGGCCCGCTGCGCGGCCAGAGCGCCGTCCACACCCACCTCGCGGGGGCCGTCGCGGGCCGGCTGCACAGCGACCGGGCCCCGGCCCACCAGTGGGAGAACGCCTTCGGCCTGGCCTTCGCCATGCCCAACTGGCCGCTGATGCGCGCCTTCCTGGCCAGCGACGCCCGGCTCTTCAACACCTTCACGCCCGTACGCACCGCCATGGACGCCTGTGACGCGGCGGCGGCCGGGCTGCGCGGCGCCCCCGACATCATCGAGCACCAGGACGGCTTCCTGGCCCGCTTCGCCACCGTCCCGCTCCCGCAGGCCGTCGCCAAGGGCCTCGGCAGCCGCTGGCACACCGACACGCTGTCCTTCAAGATGCACCCCGGAGGGCCCGGCATCGACGCCGCGGTGGACTGCGCCTCGGAGATACACCGGGCGATAGGCCCGCTCCGCCCGCGGGACGTCGCGGAGATCGTCGTGGAGGCGTCGCTCTACACGCTGTTCGCCGGGGAGCGCGCGGCCCAGTACGTCAACGGTCCCGGTTCCCCCCTCGGCGCCCTCGTCCTCGACGTGCCCTACCCGGTCGCCACCACCCTGATGACCGGTGAGTTCTCCGTCGACGACTTCTCCTCGCCGCGCCTGGACGACCCCGGGCGCTGGGAGCTGGCCCGCCGGGTCCGCTTGGAGCACGACACCAGCATGACCCGCGAACTCTTCCTCTCCGACGCCCCGTTCGGCGAGGCCGTGCGCGAGGCGGGCCCGGAGGCCGTGCCCTGGCTGCGCGGCTTCGGCGGCGACGAACTCGTGGACCTCGTCGGCAACCTCGGCGCGGCGGGCCAGGACTTCTCCCGCTCGACGAAGGCGACCGGCGCCCGGGTCACCGTACGGCTGACCGACGGGCGGACGGTGACCCGCGGGCGCCTGATCCCGGTCGGCGCCGCGGGCCCCGACACGCGGTCGCGCCACTCGGAGATGGTGCGCGAGAAGTTCCTCGCGGTCGGCGGATCGCAGCAGGTGGCGGACACGGTCGGCGCGCTGCACCGGATGCGGCCGCGCGGCGTGCGCCGCTGGATCGAGGCGGCCTTCCTCGACTGACGGCGCGGCGGAGGCGGGGACAGGGCCTCGGCGGCCGCGGGCGTCAGCGCAGCGGCAGGAAGGCGTCGACGATCTCCTGCACCCGGTCCACGACGTCCTGCCGGTCGGCCTGGACCCAGGAGATGTGCTGGGCCCCGAAGAGCGCCGCGCGCAGGACGCGCGCGAGCGCGGCCGGGTCGGAGTTCTCGGGCAGGGTGCCCGCCTTGTGGCAGTTCTGAAGCAGCTCGGTGAGCAGGTCGGTGAAGCCGACGTAGGGGATCGGCATCTCGCTCTTGATGTACGGGCGCTCGATCTGGAGCCGGGAGCCCGCCTTGATGTAGTCGTCCTCACGGAAGCCGCGGGCCACCGCGAGCAGGACGTCGACCACCGTCGCGGGGGAGGACTGGTCGCCCTCCAGGACGGGCGCGATGATCTCGTTCAGGCGGCGGTAGAACTCGTCCGCCACGGAGGCGGCGATCGCCTCCTTGTTGGCGAAGTGGAAGTACACGGCCCCCTTGGTCATCTCCGCCTTGTCCGCCACGTCCTTGATGGTGACGGCGGGGAAGCCGGTGTCGGCGAAGACCGAGGCCGCCGCGTTGAGGATCGTTCTGCGGGTCTGGATCGCCCGCTCCTGCTTCAGGTGCGAGGTGTCGTTCGACGGCGTGGGGGTCGGGAGGGGCGGCAGCGGTGTCTTGCGGTGGTTGCTCATGGCGTCCATATCGTGCGCAGTCGATCTGATCGGATCAGGGCGTTCTCGCCGGCCCGGCGGTGCACAGCGGCCGTGAGGTGTGCGTTTGCCTCCCGCGGCGCGAAGTGACGCGTACGCAGCGGTAGTTGATGGTGACAGCATGCGGTTTTGGCTCTTGAAATATACCTTCTCGGAGGTATATTAATTCCCGCGCAGCAAGGCTTCACACGTCTGTTCTCCTGCAAGAGTTGGTCCTGATTTGGGGGAAGCGTTGTCTCAGAAGTCGGTCGTGCTCATCGATACTTCCAGAAACCCGGAGGCCGCATCAATGGCTCTCACGGCACCTGGCCTCACGTTCCTCCGGCCGGTCCCCCGCGAGCTGGTGCACCGCAGCTCGATCGCGGAGGTGTTCGTCACCGACGGCTGTCGTACAGGCGACAGCCGTTTCTCCATCGCGGCGCAGTGGCCGCGCGACCACGCCCTCTACCACCCGGACGCACAGAGCCTCAGCGACCCGATGCTCTTCGCGGAGACCATCCGCCAGGCGCTCCTGTACATCGGCCACGAGTACTGCGAGGTGCCGCTCGGCACCCGGTTCGTCGGCCGTGACCTGTCCTTCGACATCACCGACCCGGCGGCCCTGCGGGTCAACGGCACGCCCGTCCCCGTGATCCTCGACGCGGAGTGGACCTGGGAGGAGGGGCGCCCCAGGGGAGCGAGGCTCGACGTCCGGCTCCTGGTGGACGGGGCCCTCTGCGGCACCGGGACGATCCGCGTCTACCTCATGGACGACCGCAGGTACGGACTGCTGCGGCGGATGGCCTGGGGCGGCGACGTCCCGCCGCTGCCCGTCGCGGGACCGGTGCCCCCCGCCCCCCTCGTGCCGCCGCGCCGGGTGGGCAGGCTGCGGTGGAAGGACTGCGTCCTTGAGCGCTGCTGGCCGGACGGGGACTGGCAGTTGCGCCTCGACCGGGACCACGCGGTGCTGTTCGACCACCCCACCGACCACGTGCCGCTCATGGTCCTCATGGAGGGCTTCCGTCAGCTCGGTCACCTCTGTGTCCACGAGCGGGTGGAGACGCATCTGGGCGAGCGGGCGTACGCGCTTGTGGAAGCCCAGGTGGAGTGTGCGGCCTTCGCCGAGCTGAACGCCCCGATCAGGCTGGTCGTCGAGCAGAGCGTGCCGGGGGCCACCCCGGACGCCCCCTTCCGGCTGCGGGTCGCGGCCCTCCAGGGGGACACGCTCCTCGCCCGGACGGACATGGCGTGGGCGGCCGTCGCGCCGCGCGAGCCGGCCGCGGGCCCAGGGGGCTGGCCCGCGCTCGCCTCGGCGTCAGGGCTTGCGCCGTAGGGCGTGGTCCAGCACGTTCCACATGGCGGTCACCCGGCTGCCCGACTCCGTCCGCTGCTCGGCGGAGCCCATCCAGAACACTCCGAAGAAGGCGGCCACCAGCAGGTCGGCCACGGCTTTGACGGAGGCGCTCGCCTCCCAGTGCCCTTCCTGCTGCACCTCGCCCACCAGGCAGAGCACCACTGAGTGGGTCTCGTCGAGCAGGGCCGCCGTGCCACCCGAGGCCTGAGCCGTCTCCAGCGTCAGCCGGAGCGCGGCACGGGCCCGTACGTCGCCCTGGAACAGCTCGCCCAGGGTCAGCATGAGGCTCCGCAGCCGTTCGAGCGCGGGGTCGGGGGAGATCTTCGCCGCGGTGAGGGGGAGCGCGACCGCGTCGTTCAGATGCGTGGACAGGACGGCGGCCAGCTCCTCCTTGTTGGAGAAATGACCGTAGAGGGCGCCCTTCGTCAGGCCGATCTGGTCGGCGATCTTCTGCAGGTTGGTGTTCGCGTAGCCATAGCGCGCGAACTCGTGGGCGGCGGCGTCCAGGACGGCGTCATACGTGCGCAAGGCCCGTGCTTGCTTCGGCAAGGTGCACACCTCCTTCACTGGGGATCAAGAGCGGACTTCACGTCGGATCGAGAAGCGAGGGTCCGGCAGCACTAAAGATACGTTCAAGAACGAATTCTAATCGTCCGATGGGGTGTAGGCCACAGATGATTCAGTCACAGAGTCCGGCGTCCGGGTACCACCGGCGATCCGGCGAAACCCGGTCCCTTTCCACCACGGCGGTCGCGAGCGCCGCCGCGTCCGCCGCCGCACACGCCGCCGCGGTCGAGCGCACGAGACGCCTGGACGACGAGACGGCCGGGTTACTCGCCCGCGCAGGCTTCGCCCGGCACTTCGTGCCCCGCGCCTGGGGCGGCGGCGAAGGCACCTTCACCGACCTCCTCGACGCGGCGGCCACGGTCGGCGCGGGCTGCACGTCGGCCGCCTGGTGCGGCGCGCTCTGGGCCGCGCACGGAAGATTCGCCGCCTATCTGCCCCCCGAAGGGCAGCGCGACCTCTGGGGCGCCTCGCCCGACACGCTGATCAGCGCCGTGATGGGCGCCTCCGGGGAGGCCACGCCCACCCCCGAGGGCTGGCTGCTCAGCGGGGCGTGGCCGTACGCGAGCGGCGTCGCCTTCGCCGACTGGCTGCTGCTCACCTCCACCGAGCCGACCGAACAGGGGCCGCGCTGCCGGGTGTTCGCCGTGCCCCGCAACCGCGCCACGATCCTGGACACCTGGGACGCCGAGGGGATGTGCGGCACCGGCAGCCACACCGTCGTCGTCGACTCCGTCCTCGTGCCGCGCCACCGCTCCTTCCTCCTCTCCGACCTCACCGAGGGCACCCCGGGCCCCGGCCGCGCCCGGTGCCACACCGTGCCCGCCCAGCTCGGCGGCGGCCTCCTCTTCTGCGCCCCCGCGCTCGGCGCCGCACGCCACGCGCTCGACGCCTGGTCCCAGTGGGCCGCGCACCGGGCGAACGACCTGCCCGAGGCGGGCGTGCAGCGGCTGCACCGGGCGCTCGCCCTGTCGTCCGACGAGATCGAGGCCGCCCAGCTCCTGCTGAGCGACGCCGCGCAGCGCGCCGACGCCGAGACCTGGACCGAGCGCGACGTCGCGCGCAACCGGCGCATCGCCGCGTCGGCCGTGGGGCTGCTCGCCCGCGCCGTCGAGCGGCTGCACCGCACCGACGGCGGACCGGCCGCCGAGGGGAGCCCGGTCACCGCGGGCCCCGCCGCCGTCGAACGCTGCCGCCGCGATGTGCGGACCATCGCCGGCCACCGGATGCTCCGCCGCGAGCAGGCCGCCACCGACTACGCGAAGAGCGTCTTCTCCGAACTGTCCACCCAGCCCGCGCCGATGCGGGAACTCGCCCTGGAGGCCCACCATGCAGAGCTCTGAGCGCGCCCGTCTGGTCTTCACCGACGTCGACGAGACCCTGATCACCGGCAAGAGCCTGCTCGACTTCCTCGACTACTACTCGGCGGGCAGGTACGGCGCCGAAGGCGCCCGCAGGGCGGCCCGCGTCCGTGCGGACCTGGTGGCGATGACGGCCGCGGGGACGCCGCGCGCCGAGGCCAACCGGGAGTACTTCCGGGCCTGGCGGGGCGAGCCGGTGGCGGCGGTGGAGGAGTGGGCCCGCCGCTGGTTCACCGAACGCAGCGCCGCCGAGGGCTTCTACGTCCGCGAGGTCGCCGCCGAACTGCGCGGCCACCGGGCCGCGGGGGCGCACATCGCCCTGGTCTCCGGATCGTTCCGCCCGCTGCTCGAACCCATCGCCGAGGCGGTCGGCGCCGCACACGTGCTGTGCGCACGCCCCGAACGGTGCGGCCGGGTCTACACGGGCGCGCTCATCGGCGCCCCGGTCATCGGCGAGGAGAAGCGCCGCCTGGTGCGTGAACTCCTCGCCCAGTACGCGCACATCGACCCCGCCGACTGCTACGGCTACGGCGACGACGCGTCCGACCTGCCGATGCTCGCCGAGGTGGGGCACGCGGTACTGGTCGGGGGCGGCGCACGGCACTGAGAAACTCCCCGCAGCATATTCCGGTGCCATGCGCAAGGCCCTCTCATTTCCTGGGTACGCGGGCCTGACCCGCTGCTAATCTCCCAGAAGAAGCCGCGTTCTCAGGGGGGAGCGGCGATGGCCGACGGTGCGTACGACTCCTATCGCGAGGCGATGGGCGATGTGTACGGAGGCTGGTGGCTCGCCTGGCCACTGACCCAGCGGATCCGGGTCAAGGACGTGCGGGCGCTGCACCGCGAGGGGTCGGTCGCCGCCGGAACCCTGGGCGACCGGGGCATCGACGTCAAGACCGCCTTCATGGGCGCCCACGCCGACCTCGCCTACGACGCGGCGGGCACCGTCGCCGTCCGGTTCAAGGCGGCGGGGGCCGCGGCCCAGGGATTCACGTCGGTACCCGCAGCCGAAGCGGGCGCCCGGGTCGAGTTCCACGCGGGGAAGAGCGCCCTCATCGTCTACACCGGCCTGGAGCAGACGGGCCTGGACGACGTGGCCCGGCTCGCGCAGGAGCTGGTGCGGCGGCTGTGGCTCGGCCGGTGGGACGCCGCCCTGTTCGCCGTGACCGACGTCATCAGCGCGCGGTCCGGCACCGTGCTCACCGCCGAACAGGCCGGGGCGAGCGCGGAGCTGCACATCCAGAGCCCGGCGGGCCCGGGACCGCTGCAACTCCTCGACCTCGCGGCGGGCGTCGCCTTCGGGGCGTCGAGCAGGGTCGGCCTGAACTGGACGGGCACGGACCTCACGCCCTGCTACCGGGGCGTGCGCATCCGCAGGACCTGGCTGCGCCGGGTCAAGGAGGAGTACGGCACACCGCAGCCCGGACGCGGCCTCGCCGCGGGCCCCGTGCCTCCCGTACTCCTCGACGAGGCCGGGGACGAGACCTGGTCGGTGGTGGAGCGGGTGGGCCCGGAGAAGCGGCCCTAGCGGTACGGCACGGCGCGAAGCATCGGGGGAAATCATGAGCGACGTCGTTCTCAGCATCCACAAGAACTATGTACGACTGCACAGGGACACCGGCGGCGAGACCGAGTGGCCCCTGGGCGACGAACTGGTCGAGATCATGCACGACCCCACCGGCATCAAGGCCCAGGAGTTCACGGAGGCACTGGAGACCCATGCCTCGCGCCAGACCCGGCTCGACGTCGGACTGCGCCTGTACGAAGGGCTCCTCGGCGGCGCGCCCCCCGACCTCTGGCAGGAGCTCCAGGACGAGGCCGACGAGGAGAGCCCGCTGCGCGTCAGGCTCGACATCGACTCCCTGGAGCTCGCCGTCCTGCCCTGGGAGCTGATGCGGGACAGGCAGCGGGCCCTGTGGCTGAACAGCCGGGTGCTGCTGCGCCGGGGGCGGCACGCCGGATCACCGGGCAAGGCCGAGGAGGGCAACCGCATGGGCCCCCTGCGCACCCTGATCGTGGTGTGCAATCCGCGCGACCCCGACCTCCTCGCCGACCAGGAACTCGCCAAGATCGGGGCGGCGCTGACCTCGCTGCCCGGCCGTATCCACACCGAGGTCCTCGACGGGCCGAGCCTGACCGAGCTCACCGCCGAACTCGCCCTCGTACGCCCGCACGTCCTGCACTTCATCGGCCACGGCATGCGCGCCGTCGCCGGGGAACAGGGCGGCCTGCACTTCAACGCCCGGCAGCCCGGCGCCGGTGCCGGTGCCGAGGACCGTACCGAGAAGCCCGCGGCCCCCGCCTGGACGCTCGGCCCCGAGGAGATGCACCGCCTCTACGACCGGTGGACGCCGCGCCTCGTCGTGCTCAACGCCTGCCGTCAGGCCCACGCGCCCGCAGCGCGGTTCGCGGGCCTGATCGAGGTCTGCCTGGAGCAGGGTTCCGCCGCGGTGGTCGCCATGCAGGCGGACATCGAGTCGCCCGCCGCCGCGGAGTTCTCCCATGTGCTCTACGAGGACCTGGCCCGCGCCCGTTCGATCGACGCCGCCCTCACCAAGGTCCGCCAGCACCTCCAGATGGAGGAGCCCGACGGCCCCGCCTGGGCGCTGCCCGTGCTCCAGTGCGGCATGAGCGACCCCTCCGAGGTCATCCGGATGGACTTCGGCCACACCGAGCCCGAGCTGACCCGGCTCAACGGCAGCGGGCTCTTCGGCGACCTCGCGATGTTCCTCGGCCGCGCCAAGGAGCGCAGGACCGGCTGGTGGGACCAGCGCGGGACGAGCAGGCCCGAGCAGCTCCTCGCCATCACCTCCGCGCAGCCCGCCTCCGGCAAGACCTGGCTGGCCAAGTGGTGCCTGCTCACCTGCATGCTCCGGGGCGACGACGTCACCTACGCCAACCTCTCCGAGTACGAGGGCGGGGGCAACGAACCGGTGACCCTGGACTGGCTCGCCGTGCTGCGGGCCCTGCGCGACGCCTGCACGGACCAGCGGCAGCCCGACCCCGTGCCCCGGGCCGAGTTCGCCATGTTCAACCGGGTGGTCAACCGGGGCCGGATGGGCGGCGACATCTGGGCGCGGCGGCTCCCGGCCTCCGACACCGACGACGGCGGCCCGTTCCTCGTCGACGTCGACCGCCATGCCGAGACCCGCAAGCGGGAGATCTTCCAGGCCTTCCTGAGCACGCTGCGGGCCCGCGTCCAGGCGCGCAGGCGCCCCCATCTGCTGGCGATCGACAACGCGCACAAGATCATCGAGTCCGACTTCAGGACCGCGCTGCTGCCCCAGCTCCTCACTCCGGTGCAGGAGCTGCGCGACGAGTTCCCGCTGCGCGTCCTGGCCGTGGCGCCGCAGAGCTGGCCGGGGTTCAGGCACCTCCAGGAAGTCATGCCGGGCGAACCGGTGGTCCTCACCGACTTCCAGCTGTACGACTACAAGAGGCTCGCCAGGGAGTTCTGGGAGCGCAAGGTGCACAGCAGCACCGTGCCGCAGCGGTGGACGTTCGAGGGGTTCGAGCAGGTCCTCGACTCCTACGCCGGTGCCTTCCAGGGCAGTCACCAGGCCGTGCCCGTCACCGTGTACCAGCAGATGCTGGACGTGCTCCTCGGCATGGCCGGGGTGAGGGAGGCCGGCTGATGACCGATCCCGAGCCCCGTGCCGACGCGCCCTTCGCCGAACTCGCCGAGCGGCTCGACAGGGGCGAGGGCCTGGACGACATCCGCCGCGCCCTGCTGCCCGGCGACTGGACGGACGCCCTGAAGGCCGCGGCCGTCGCCCGGTTCTTCGACGCCGTCACCTACGACTCGGTCCTGAAGGAGTTCGCGGGGGACGACCCGCCGAGCCTCGCCGCCCTCCTGGAGCGCGGGGCGGTCGAGCGGGTCGCGGGCCGCGCGCTGTGCCGGGTCCCCGACGCGTTCCGGCCCTCGTACTTCCTCTCCTGGCTGAGCGACGGCGGCACCGAGATCCCCGAGGCGCTCGTCCGCCTGGAACAGCGGCTGAGCGAGCACTGGCACGCCCGCGGCAAACCCGCCGAACGGATCCGGCACCTGATGCTGGCCGACCCCGACGCCACCGTCGGCCTGTTCAAGTCCCTCTTCGCCGCCAGCGACGTCCGGCGCGACTTCACCCGCTGCCAGGACCTCACCGACGCCCTCGCCGACCCCGACCGCGCCGCCGTCGCCAAGCGGACGCTGCTCAAACTGGCCGAGGACCGCTCCGGCTATCTGCGGGCCCGCACCTACTGGACCGCCGACTACGCACGCTCCGCCCAGTTCCTTGAGCCCGACGGCCTCTGGGACCGGGCCCGGCGGCTGCTCTTCGGCGAGGGCCCGCGCGTCTGGCAGATGTACGGCACCGGCGGCTCGGGCAAGACCATGCAGCTCCGCTGGCTGGTGTCCCGCAAGGCGGTCACCCCGGAGCACGACATCAACTGCGCCCGCGTCGACTTCGACGTCGTCGACCCGCTGAACGCCGCCCGCTGGCCCTGGCTGCTGCTCCTGGAAATAGCCGAGCAGCTCGAACAGCGGCTGCCCTCCCGGGTCTTCGCGGGCCTCGACGAGTACGCGGCGTACCGCTCCCTGCTGCGCCGCCCCACCTCACGCTCCGCCGTCGAGGCCGCCCGCGGCATCCGCACCCAGGACGAGCGGCGCATCGAACGCGAGGTGTTCGCCGCGTTCACCAGCCGCTTCAACAAGAGCCTCGGCACCGGACGGCCGGTGCTCATCGTCGTCGACACCCTGGAGGAGGTCGTCCTGCGCAGCGCCTCGCGCACCGACAGCCTGCTGCGCCTCCTCGGCGAGACGGTGTGCGCCTGCCCGGCGATCCGTCTGATCCTCTCCGGACGCCCCGACCTGAACGTCCGCCACCAACAGGCCCTCGCCACCCTCGGCGCCTACGAGGACGTACGGGTGCCCGGCTTCAGCGCCGACGAGGCCGACCGCTATCTGCACCGCATCCGCGGCATCCAGGACGAGGAGCTGCGGGCCGTCATCGTCCGCCGCAGCGAGGGCATGCCCTTCCACCTGGCGCTCTTCGCCGACGACATCGACCAGAACCCCGAGGCCACCGCCGCGGAGATGGACAGCCTGCGCGGCCCGCTCATCCGCTACCTCGTCAACCGCGTCATCCGCCGCATCGAGGACCCCCTCGTACGCTGGCTCCTGCGCTACGGCGTCATCCCGCGCAGGCTGCGCCGCGAGCACCTGCACGACATCCTCCAGCCCCATCTGCGCGAGCGGATGCTCGCCCAGTCCGCCGAGGACGACCCGCTCACGGACGCGCACCAGCTGCACGGCGGGGACGGCGACGACGTGTTCCCCCTGGTCGCCCAGCCCCTGGACAAGGCGCGCCTGGACGAGGCCTGGCAGAAGGTGCTCGACTACGCCAAGGGCTCCTCCTGGGTCAGCGAGGTGGCGGAGGACGAGGAGTCGCTCGTCTTCCACGGCATGGTGCTCGGCCCCATGCGCGACCTCATCTCCGACAAACCCGTCTTCACCAGGCTCCACAAGGACTTCGCCGAACGGTTCCGCCAGCGGTCCGAGGAGGACCCGGCCAACTGGTCCTGGTACGTGCGCGAAGCCCTCTACCACCGCTTCCAGATGCGGGACCCCACCGCCCCGGAGGCGTGGCACGAAGCGATGGAACGCGCCTGGACGAACGGCGAGACCGACCGCCTGCGGGAGCTCGCCGAGGAGCTCCTCGGCGACGAGTACGTGGACCGCGGCGCCCCCCGGCAGGGCGGCGACGGCCCCCTCATCACCTTCGCGCTGATGGCGGAGGCGCACCTCAACATCGCCTACGCCAAGTTCCGCGACGGCATGGCCGACGGCACCCCCTCCCATGTGCACGACCACATGTGGTCCGAGGTCGAACTGCACCTGGCCGCCGCCGACGAGCTCTACCGGCGCGGCGGCGCCGGACCCGACCGGCGGCACTCGGTGCGCGAGGACGTCCTGCGGGCCACGCTCCTCGGGCTGCGCGGCAACCCCGACGAGGCCGTGCGCCTCATCGACCGGGCGGTCCTCTACCGCATCGGCGTACCCGACCTCGAACGGCTCTGGGCGCTCAGCGTCCGCGCCGCCTCGCTGCGTCTGCTCAACTCGCCGGACGCGGCCACCGCGTACCACCACGTGCTCAACTTCGCGAGCTCGACGGGCCGCAAGGAGATCGCCGCGAACGCCGCGTCCGCCGAGGCCGCGCAGCGCCGTCTGATGGGCGACGTCGGACGCGCCATCGAGCTGCACGCCCAGAGCGCCCGGCTGCGCGCCGCGGCCGGTGTGCCGCAGTTCCGCGCCGTCGCCCAGCAGGCCGGTCTCATGCTGCGCTGCCGCAGGCCCCAGGCCGCGCTCACCGTGCTCGACACGGTGCCGGTGCACACCCCGGCCGAGCGTGCCGACAAGGCCAGGCTCCAGGCCAAGGCACACCTGCTGCTCGG
>NZ_JASKYR010000589.1:0-5245 GCF_041028215.1 Streptomyces flavofungini | reverse complement strand
CGCCCGCATGGGTGAACGCCCGCGCTGACCCCCCGCACCCCCGGCCCGCCCGGGCGCCGACGGCTCGCGGGCACCGGGGACAATGGCGCCCGGCACGTGGAGGGAGGACCAGGAGGAGCGATGGCCGACGACAGCACCGCACTCACCTACTGGCACGGCGGGCTCGACGCCGTACCGGACGAGGTCTGGCACCACCCGCGCCTCGAAGCCCTGCTCCTGCCGGACAACGCGCTCACCGTCCTCCCGCCCCGCATCGGCACCCTGAAGCATCTGCACACCCTGGACCTCGGCCACAACCGACTGCACACGCTCCCCGCCGAACTCGGCGACCTGGAGCACCTCAGCCGCTTCCTCTATCTCCACGACAACGAACTCACCGAGCTGCCCGCCTCCCTCGGCCGCCTCACCCGGCTCGGCTACCTCAACGTCGGCGACAACCGCCTGACCTCGCTCCCCGCCGCCCTAGGCGGCCTGACCGCCCTCGTCGAACTGCGCGCCCAGCACAACCGCTTGGGCGAGCTGCCGGAGACCATCGGCTCGCTCACCGCGCTGCGCGAGCTGTGGCTGCGCGGCAATCAGCTGCGTGACCTGCCCGCTTCTGTGGGACGCCTGCGCGAGCTGCGCGAGGTGGAACTGCGCGAGAACGCCTTCGAGGCCGTGCCGGAGGCACTGCGCGGGCTGCCACTGCTCCGCCGTCTCGACCTGCGCGGGAACGCCATCCGCCGACTGCCCGGCTGGCTGACCGAGTTGCCCGCCCTGGAGAAGCTGGACTTGCGCTGGAACGAGACCCACATCCCCCGCGCGCTGCTGCGGGCGCTGGAGGACAGGGGGTGTGTCGTACTCCGCTAGGCCGCTAGGGCTGCTCGTCCCGGCACAGTTCTCGCTGGACGAGTGTGCTGATCGACCCCATCGTCCGGTCGTTCCCGTCGCCGGTGACGAGCACCACGGCGGTTCTGCTGCCGTCCGGGGTGACGCCGACCCAGGTGCGGTAGCCGGAGACGCCGCCCACGTGCGCGAAGTAGCTGCCGCCGCAGGGCAGGGGGAGTTTGCCGAGCCCCAGTCCGTAGTCGCCGCCCAGCTCCGGCGCGGGCACGGTCCTCTTCATCTCCGCGAGGCGCGCGGAGTCCAGCAGCCGCCCGCCCAGCAGGGCGGTGTAGAACCGGCTCAGGTCGCGCGCGGTGCTGATGACCGACCCCGAGGCGTCGACCGCGCTCGGGTTGAACGCCGTGACGTCGATGGCGGTGCCGGTGCCGAAGGCGCGGTAGCCGTGGGCGTGCGGGCCCGTGATGAACGGGAAGCTGCCCGGCGTACTGGTGTCCCGCAGCCGCAGCGGACGGATGATCCGGGCGTTCACCTCCCGCGCCCAGCTGCGCCCCGTGACCTTCTTGATGATCATCCCGGCGAGGATGTAGTTGGTGTTGGAGTACGCCCATGTGCCCTTGCTCGCGGCGCCCCTGGAGTGCCGCAGCGCCAGCGCCACCAGTTCCTCCGGGGAGTAGGTGCGCCACCGCTCGGCCCGGTAGCCCTCGGCGCTGTTCAGCGCGGGGATGTCGCCCTCGACCTCGGGAATGCCGCTGGTGTGCTGCAACAACTGCCGAACGGTGATGCGGTCGCCGTGCAGGCCCGCGCCCCTGACCACGCCCGGCAGCCAGCGCTCGACGGTGTCGTCGAGGGACATCCGCCCCTCGGCGACGAGTTGCAGCACGACCGTGGCGGTGAAGGTCTTGGTGGCGCTGCCGATCCGGAACTTCCCGCCCCAGGGCACAGGTCTCCCGCTGCCAGGTTCGGCCGTGCCCGCTCGCGCCTGACGGCGGGCATCCCCGGTGTGACGGCGCGGGTCCGACGACCGCACCTCGGCGAGTACGCCGACGGGTCCGGTGCCGTGGATGTCGTCCACCTCCCGCTGGAGGGGCCCCGGCGCCGGCGGTGCGGTCGTCGACGACGCTGCCGCCGTCACGGGACCGGCCGCCGCGGCCACCAGGACCACGGCGAGACCCAACGGAACGAACGGACCGCGTCGGCGTCTTCGGGACGCGTGCATGGTGATCCCCCTTCTCTGCGCTCTTGCGATGCGGGGTCCATCGCATCAGCGCGAGGAAGATCGGCCCATCCGGCAGACCTCAGTGCGCACCGGGGGACAGCCCCCGTACGGCGGGTCGAGGCGGGCGGCCTACGTCAGATCGAACTCGCCCTCGCGGGCGCCGTGGACGAACGCCCCCCATTCCGCCGGGGTGAAGATCAGGGAGGGGCTCTCGGGGCGGCCGGCGTTGCGCATCGCGATGAAGCCTTCGACGAAGGCGATCTGCACGTCGCCGCGCCCCTCGCTGCTCGATCGCCAGTCGGCCGTGCTGAGGTCGAGCTCCGGCTTGTCCCAGCCCGCGAGTGGATGCTGCTGAATGGTGCCTTCGGCCACGTCCGTGCTCCTCCCGAATGCGTCGGTCCGGCGTCAGCCTAGCTTTCGCTCCGGGCGCCGGACAGGCCGCGTGAGAAGGCCGTGATCCGGCGCTGCGGAGTCTCCGTCCCCGCGGCCGCTCAGGAGGCGGGCGGCTCCGCCCCGACGAGCCACATCGAGAAGAACTGCGAGCCGCCTCCATAGGCGTGGCCGAGCGCCCTGCGGGCCCCTTCCACCTGGTGTTCCCCCGCCTGGCCGCGCACTTGGAGCGCGGCCTCCGCGAAGCGGATCATCCCGGAGGCGCCGATGGGGTTGGTGGACAGGACACCGCCGGACATATTCACCGGAAGATCCCCGTCCAGTTCCGTCACACCGGCCTCGGTGAGCTTCCAGCCCTCGCCCTCCGCCGCGAAACCGAGGTTCTCCAGCCACATCGGCTCGTACCAGGAGAACGGCACGTACATCTCGACGGCGTCGATCTCCCGGCGCGGGTCCGCGATGCCCGCCTGCCGGTAGACGTCGGCCGCGCAGTCCTTGCCCGCCTGCGGGGAGACGAAGTCCTTGCCCGCGAAGAGCGTCGGCTCGCTGCGCATCGCGCCGCCGTGCATCCAGGCGGGCGGCCGGGGCGAACGGGCCGCGCCCGCACGGTCGGTGAGGACCATCGCGCAGGCGCCGTCGGAGGAGGGGCAGGTCTCGGAGTAGCGGATCGGGTCCCACAGCATGGGCGAGGCCTGGACCTTCTCCAGCGTGATGTCCGCCTCGTGGAGGTGGGCGCAGGGGTTCTTCAGGGCGTTGCGCCGGTCCTTGTAGGCGACGAGGGAGCCCACCGATTCGGGCGCGCCGGTGCGCCGCATGTACGCGCGCACATGCGGGGCGAAGAAGCCGCCCGCCCCGGCGAGCAGCGGCTGCTGGAACGGAATGGGCAGCGAGAGGCCCCACATGGCGTTGGATTCCGACTGCTTTTCGAAGGCGAGGGTCAGTACGGTGCCGTGGACGCGGCCCGCGACGAGGCCCGCCGCGACCAGCGCCGTGGACCCGCCGACGGACCCGGCCGTGTGCACCCGCAGCATGGGTTTGCCGACGGCGCCGAGGGCGTCGGCGAGGTACAGCTCCGGCATCATCACGCCCTCGAAGAAGTCCGGCGCCTTGCCGATGACCACGGCGTCGATGTCGGCCCAGGTCAGCTCGGCGTCGGCCAGGGCGCGTGCGGCGGCCTCGCGGACGAGCCCGGCGATCGACACGTCCCGCCGGGCGGCCACGTGCTTGGTCTGCCCGATCCCGACGACGGCGACGGGTTCCTTGCCCGTCCCTCGCTGCACCGAACGGCTCATCGGGCGTCTCCTTCCAGGAGGGCGACCAGGTTCTGCTGGAGACAGGGCCCGGAGGTGGCGTGTGCGACGGCACGGCCGGACTCGCCCCGGTGGATGCGGGCGGCGGCCTCGCCGAGCCGGATGAGCCCGGCGGCCATCATCGGGTTGGCGGCGAGCGCGCCCCCGGAGGGGTTCACCGCGACGTCGTCGCCGAGCCGCAGGGCCTTGCGCAGGACGACCTCCTGGGAGGTGAACGGCGCGTGCAGCTCCGCGGTGTCCACGGGCCGCTCGAAGACCCCGGCGCGCTCGGCGGCGAGCCGGGTGGAGGGCGAGTCGGTGAGGTCGCGCACCCCGAGGCTGTGGGCCTCGATGCGGTGGTCGATGCCTCGGATCCACGCGGGCCGCCCGCACAGTTCGCGGGCCCGCTCCCCCGCCGCGAGGATCACGGCGGCGGCCCCGTCCCCGATCGGCGGGCAGTCCCCGGTGCGCAGCGGGGCCACCACGTACTCCCCTTGCGCGTACTCCCCGCCGAGCTGCGCGTGCGGGTTGGCGGCGGCGTCGGCACGGCTGCGCCGCGCGACCCCGGCGAGCGCGGGCTCGTCGGTCTCCCCCGCGTCGATGAGCGCCCGCGCCTGGAGCGCGGCGAGCGCCACGGAGTCGGGCCAGAGGGGGGCGACGTAGTACGGGTCGAGCTGCCGGGTCAGCACATCGCGCACCGAGCCGGGCGAGGCCTTCCCGTAGGAGTAGACGAGGGCGGTGTCGGCCTCACCGGTCTGGATTTTCGTCCACGCCTCGTACAGCGCCCAGGCCCCGTCCATCTCGACGTGCGACTCGGAGATGGGCGGCCAGGCGCCGACCCCGTCGAGCGCCATGGTGAAGGAGAAGGCGCGCCCCGCCAGGTAGTCCGAGGACCCGGAGCAGGTGAACCCGATGTCGCTGGTCCTCAGACCGGTGGCCGCGAGGACCTCGTGGAGCACCGGCATGAGCATCTCGACCTCGGAGAGCTCGTCGGTTGAGCGCAGATGGTCGCTCTGCCCGAAGGCGACGACGGCGACCTCGCGGACGGGCCGCATCACGGACGGCGTGCGGGGCGCCATCTACACCAGCTCCTTGTACGTGTCGTAGTCGGCGTCGGGCTCACCCGTGGGCCGGTAGTGGTCGGGGTAGCGCCCGCCCTCGGACCACACCGGTTCGACGCGCAGCCCCATGCGGACCTGGTCGTACGGGATGCCCGCGATGCGCGCGTGCAGCGCGAGGTCGGCGCCGTCCAGGGCGATGTGCGCGTAGACGTAGGGGACTTCGATGTCGAGGTTCCTGGCCTTGATGTTGACGATGCAGTACGTGGTGACCGTGCCGCGCGGCCCGACCTCCACCCGCTCCGTCGTGGCGACGCCGCAGGTGGGACAGGCGCCCCGGGGCGGGACGTACACCTTGCGGCAGGACGGGCACCGCTCGCCCACGGTGCGCCGCTCGGACAGGGCGTTGATGTACGCGGTCTGGGCGCGGCCGGGCGAGTAGCTGTAGTCGAGCCGGGCGGCGGCGA
>NZ_JASKYR010000588.1:0-5610 GCF_041028215.1 Streptomyces flavofungini | reverse complement strand
CCCCAGGGTGCACCCGAAGCGGCCGGGGCGGGGCGGACACGGAGGACGATGCTGCGTACATGGGGTGAACAGATCCCTTCGTGTGCCTGTGAATTGCGAGCACCTCCCGGCCCGGCCGCTTCGGGTGCACCCTGGGGAGTGCCTTGCGGCGGCCGGGTCGGGGTGGCGCATTCCTACCTGACACCCGGCGTCCCCTGGCACACCATGTGGCGCACCCTGGCGAACCCTGGCGAATAGTCGCTCAGCAACTGACAGACGGTTACTGTCAACTCAGCCGAGAACCTGGGGGCTTGACGTGAACGGACAACCCAACACCCGCCTTTCGGACCTGTTCGGCCTGGCCGGCTGGTCCAAGGGTGAGCTCGCGAGACTGGTGAACCGGCAGGCGGCGGCCATGGGCCATCCGCAGCTGGCCACCGACACCTCGCGGGTGCGGCGGTGGATCGACATGGGCGAGATCCCGCGCGATCCGGTGCCCCGGGTGCTGGCGGTCCTGTTCACCGAGCGTCTCGGCCGTGTCGTGACCACTGAGGATCTAGGTCTGGTCCGGCAGGGACGCCCAGGGAAGCGGCAGGGCGACGGGAGTGTGGAGCACCCCGACGGCGTGCCATGGGCGCCCGAACGGACGGCCGCGGTCCTCACCGAATTCACGGGAATGGACCTCATGCTCAACCGACGCGGCTTGGTGGGCGCGGGCGCTGCGCTTGCCGCAGGCTCCGCACTCAGCAGCGCCATGCACGACTGGCTGCACGCCGACCCGGCCCTCGCGGCCGACGCCCCCCGTCTCAGCGACCCCCTGCACGTCGACCCCGCCGGGTCCGACCGCTACGAGGCCGCTCCCATCGGGTCCCAGGAGATCGAGGAGCTGGAGCGCTCCGTCGAGGTCTTCCGCGCCTGGGACGCGTCCCGGGGCGGCGGACTCCAGCGCAAGGCCGTGGTGGGCCAGCTCAACGAAGTGGGCGGCATGCTCGCCTACCGCCACCCCGATCACCTCCAGCGGCGCCTGTGGGGCGTCGCCGCCAACCTCGCCGTCCTCGCGGGCTGGATGTCGCACGACGTCGGCCTCGAACCCACGGCGCAGAAGTACTTCGTCATCGCGGCGCACGCGGCGCGCGAGGGCGGAGACCGGCCGCGCGCCGGGGAGGCCCTGTCACGGGCCGCGCGCCAGATGGTGCACCTCGGCAAGCCGGACGATGCCCTCGACCTGATGAAGCTGGCCAAGTCCGGCGGCGGCGACGAGACCCTGCCGCGCACCAAGGCGATGCTGTACACCATCGAGGCCTGGGCGCAGGCGTCGATGGGACAGGGCCAGGCCATGCGGCGCACGCTCGGCCTCGCCGAGGACCTCTTCGTCTCCGACAAGGGCGACGTGGCGCCACCGAGCTGGATGGCGATGTTCGACGAGGCGGACCTGCACGGCATGCAGGCCCTGGCGTACCGCACCCTCGCCGACCATGAGCCGGCCGCGGCGGGCGTCGCGCAGCGGCACGCCAAGCTGGCCCTGGAACTGCGGGCCAAGGGCCGCGACCGCTCGCAGATCTTCGACTACATCTCGCTGGCCTCGGCCTGCTTCATCGGCGACGACCCCGAACAGGCCGACCGTTACGCGCGCCTGGCCCTGGTGTCGATAAGTTCGAACTCCTCCCACCGCACCTGGGACCGGCTGCGCGAGATGTTCCGGCTGACGGCGCAGTACTCGGGCTACCCGAAGATCCAGGACCTGCGCGAGGAGATCAAACTGGCGCTGCCGAAGGGGCCAAGGGGGTCGGGCAGGACGGCACGGGCGTGAGCTGAGTTCCGGGTGGCGTACTAGACCCGGGCCATCAGCAGGCAGGCGTCGTCCTCGCGCGGGACAGCGCCGAAGGCCTGTACGACCGCGCGCACGCAGTCCTGCGCGCTGCGCGCCCGGGGGAAGTGGGGGGCCATCGCGAGCAGATCGGTGGTGGCCGTGTCGCGGTCGCGGCCGGGCACCAGTCCGTCGGTGTGCAGCAGCAGGAGGTCACCGGGGCGGAGCTGCACCTCGGCCTGTTCGTAGGCCGCTCCGGAGGCGGCTCCGAGGGTCACGCCGGTCGGGGGGATCAGCGCGCGTCCCGTCCCGTCGCGGAACAGCAGGGGGGCGGGGTGTCCGGCCTGCGCCCAGGTGAGGCGGTGGCCGTCCGGTTCGTAGCGGCAGCAGAGGGCGCTGCCGAGTGCGGGCTGGGCGGTCGCTTCCAGTAACTGGTTCAGCCAGCCGAGGAGACGTCCTGGGCGGGCTCCGGCGACCGCCATGCCGCGCAGCGCGCCCAGCAGCATCGCCATGCCGGAGGTGACGGTGGCGCCGTGGCCCGTGAGGTCACCGACGCTCAACAGGGCGTCGCCGTCGGGCAGTTGCATGGCGTCGTACCAGTCACCGCCGATCGTCGTGCCGGAGGAGGAGGGGAGGTAGTGGGCGGCGAGGTCCAGGCTGCCGGGGCCGCTCGCCGGGAAGCGCAGGGTGTCGCGCCAGGGCGGGAGGACCGCTTCCTGGAGGGCGGCGGCGAGGTGCTGCCCGGTGTCGGCGAAGTCGTGGTTGCGCTGGAGGGTGTCCCGGCTCTCGAGGACGGCGAGCCTGCTACGGCGCAGTTCGCTCACGTCCCGCAGGACCGCCCACATGGAGGCGGTGGAGCCGTCGCTCGCGAGCACCGGCTCGCCCATCATGTGCACCTGGCGCACCTCGCCGCCCGGCCGCACGACGCGGAACTCGCCGTCGATCGGCTTTCCGTCGACGAGGCAGTCCGTGACCATCGCGGTGAGCAGGGGCTGGTCCTCGATGTGCACCAGGGCGGGGAGTTCGTCCAGGGACAGGGGCGGGGCGGCCGTGTCGCGGCCCAGGATTTCGTAGAGCTCGCCGGACCAGGTGGCCTCGTCGGTGAGGAGGTTCCACTCGGCGCTGCCGACCCGGCTCAGGAGAAAGCCCTCGCGCGCGTCCTCCGTGTCGGGCGCGGCCGGCGCCGCGGGCTCCCCTCCGGCCCGCGGCGGGCCTTCGCGCAGTTGGGCGAGATGTTCGTCGAGGTCGTTGAGCTGGTGCACCGCCAGATCGCACAGGGCCCGCTGCCAGCGTCCCGCCGCGTCCGCGCCGTCGGTCACGGTCTCGCGCCGCACGGCGTCCACCTCGCCGCGCAGGCGGCGCGTCTGCGAGATCAGCGCGTCGACCGCGCCGCGCTGGGGCGGCTGAGTGGCGGCATGGTCCGCGAAGACGTGGGACGGCATGGGGTGCTCCGTTGAAGAGGCGGTACGACCAACTCGGCAGTGGTGGACCGCTCATGACTTTGGCACAGCGGGTGAGGGCCCGTAAGGGATTTGGCAACACCCGATGCAGTGTTGCTTAGGGCATATGCCTTTGTCCTGCGGGTATGTGCGTACCGGGGCGTAAGTCTGTGGATAAAGAGTGAAGAACACGTAGGTGTTTCCGGCCGGAATGCGGAGTTCCCGAGGAGTGGCCGGGGTGCGGCCTGGGCGGTTCGTCTACGTCGGCCCCGGTCCGTCCCGGTCCGTCGTCGAGCGCGAGGGGCATTTCCGTTCGACGGACGAGCAAGTGTGCCATTCGAATACTTCTTCCGGGTCAGTTCGCGAAACGGCGCGCGCCGGGCGCTCAATCCGGGCGCCCGGGAACGAACGCACGGCGCACTCAGGAACGCAGATACCGGATGACGGCGAGCACCCGCCGATTGTCGTCCTGCGACACGGGCAGCCCGAGCTTGTCGAAGACCGACGCCACATGCTTCTCCACCGTGCCCGCCGAGACGAACAGGGCCTGCGCGATGGCCGCGTTGGAGCGGCCCTCCGCCATCAGCGAGAGCACCTCGCGCTCACGGGCCGTGAGCGGCGCGAGGTCGGCCGCGCGGCGCCCCGCCCCGGCGAGCTGCGTGACGACCTCGGGGTCGAGCGCGGTACCGCCCGCCGCCACGCGCGCCAGCGCGTCGGTGAACTCCGCGACATTCGCCACCCGGTCCTTGAGCAGATAGCCGACGCCCGCGGAGCCCGCGGCGAGCAGCCGTGTGGCGTACCGCGTCTCGACGTACTGCGAGAAGAGCAGCACCCCCGTGCCGGGGTACTTGGCGCGGATGTCGATGGCCGCGCGCAGTCCCTCGTCCGTGTGGGCCGGCGGCATCCGGATGTCGACCACGGTGACGTCGGGGCGGTGCTCGGCGACCGCCGCGCGCAGTGCGTCCGCGTCGCCCACGGCGGCGGCCACCTCGTGCCCGCGCTCGGTGAGCATCTGGGCCAGCAACTCCCTGAGGACGGCGGCGTCCTCGGCGATCACGACACGCATGGCCCGCATGCTCTCACGCGCGCGGCGGCAGCTCGACGGTGACCGTCGTGGGGCCGCCCCCGGGGCTGTGGACCTCGATGCGCCCGTCGACCGTGCGGACCCGCTGCGCGAGCCCGGTCAGGCCGCTGCCCGCGCCGGGCCGCGCGCCGCCCCGCCCGTCGTCGGTGACCGTCAGCCGCAGCAGCCCGCCGCGCTGGGTCACGGCGACCCTCGCCCGGCGGGCGCCGCTGTGCTTGATGACGTTGGCCAGGAGTTCGGCGGCGCAGAAGTAGGCGATGGTCTCGATCGCGGGGGTGGGCCGCACCGGCACGTCCGCCGTGAGCTCGACCGGCACCGAGCTGCGCGCGGTGAGCGTGGCGAGGGCGTCGGGCAGTCCGTCGTCCAGGGCGGGCGGGTGGATGCCGCGGGCCAGATCGCGCAGCTCGGTCAGGGCCTGGGTGGTGTTCTGGTGTGCGCCCTCGACCAGTTGCCGGACGCGCCGCACGTCCAGGGGCAGGCCCGCGTCGAGGCGCTCCTTGACCATGTCCAGGCTTATCGCGACGGCGACCAGGCGTACTTGCGCGCCGTCGTGCAGATCGCGCTCGACCCGGCGCAGCAGCGCCACCGAGTCGTCGACGGCCAGGGCGCGGGTCTCCTCCAGATCGCGTACGCGGTCGGCGAGGCGGTCGGGGCCGAGCAGCGCCCTGATCAGCCAGCGGTCGCCCGCGACCACGGCCCGGGTGACCCAGGGCGCCGTCAGCAGGGTGACCACGCCGACCAGGACCGCGAGCCAGGTCCCGGCGAAGGTGCCGGCGTCCTGGCCGCCGAAGGGCAGGGGGCTGAGCACCGGCATGCCCCCGGGGTCACCGGGTGCGGGCCGCTGCCCGAACACCGTCCAGCGCAGCGGAGCGGTGAGATTCACCAGGCCGGTCAGCCACCAGAGGGCGGCGTACGCGGTCAGGGCGCCGAGCGGCAGTTTGGCCAGGACGTAGGCCGCCGCACGCCAGCCGGTGCCGTCCCGCAGCCGCGCGTCCAGGCGCCCCACGAAGCCCTGGCCGGGCCGGAACGGAGGCGGGTCCGCGACCCGTTCGCCGAGCAGCGCCGCGGCCAGCGCGCGGTGGACGCCGCCGAGCGCGCGGGCCAGCAGCAGGCACGCGATGACCAGGAGCGCGCCCGCCACCGCGAGCAGCAGCGACACCGTGAGCGCCAGGCCCAGCGCGAGCAGCACGGTCAGGAGCAGCCCGCCGGCGATCCCCAGCGGGGAGGTGGCGAGGCAGTACAGGGCCTCGGCGGCCCGTTCMSCCGGGGGGGCGGGCCGCCGAGGGCGGCCCGGATGATCT